>DATAXC010000338.1:0-9137 GCA_036266895.1 Gammaproteobacteria bacterium | reverse complement strand
AGATGGATAATAAATTATTAGCCGCTGTTTTGGGTTCAACGAATGAATTAAGCAGCCGCGCTTTTGCTGTCATCAAAAAACAACCGTCTACTTTAACAGGAGAAGCGCAATTAGATTTAATGGCCGGTTTATTGTCTTTGCAATATATGCTTAACGGTGATCCAAAATCGCTACTAAAAGATTTTTGGCCACAAGAGATGACAAAAAAAGATCGGTTAGTTGCAGCAGCATGGTTGCAAGAAAAATTTAACGCATTTATTCCTTCCGCAGTAATAGCGCAATCACCCGCTAAAGATTTAAGTTTATGTGCGCCAAAATCGCAACTTTTTCAACCTGCAACATCAGAGGAAGTTTTGTCGTTACCCACTATAAAGCAAAAAGCTATTGCGTGTTTAAACGGCATTATGAAAAAACTCGAAAAGTTAAAGCTAGATAAGGATAATATTCGTTTTTATAGGTGGAGATTCTTGGAAGCCGCCAATGTGTCAGCGGAAGAAATGGAAAAAGAACTGGTTGATATTTTTAAAGACATTCGTAGTATGTGTGATGATGGCATTCAAGAAGAAAATTTACAAATAGATATGTTGTCGTTAAATCGTATTTTAGAGAGTGGCAAGCAGTTGATTGATGTTGAGATAAATAGAAATTATAAAGATAATGGGAAAGTAATAGGGCAGCAGCGCGTCGCAGATATAAAAAAGGAAAATGCTGAAACAAAGATGCTAGGGGAAATAGCAGGGCTTGAATGCCGGAAATTAACAGAAATAGCAGAATCTGAGCGTCTGCAACCAATGGCTAGAAAGTAACATTTTATTTTAAAAGGAGCGCCTATTTTGCAGCAACGTTATCTTTGTAACACGCAGATTGCGGTCAGCCGTTTAGGATTGGGCACGGTTAAATTTGGCCGTAATCAAGGTGTAAAATATCCTGAAGCTTTTGCCTTGCCATCCGATCAAGACTTGCTGCGTTTATTAGATTCGGCAGCGGCTTGGGGAATTAATTTATTGGATACCGCACCGGCTTACGGCAACAGTGAAGAGCGTTTAGGCAAGCTATTGCAAGGCAAACGCCAACAATGGGTGATCGCTACTAAAGCCGGTGAAGAATTTATTAATGGCGAATCGCATTTTGATTTTTCGCCGGTAGCCCTGCAACACAGTGTCGAGCATAGTTTGTTGCGTTTGCATACTGATTATTTGGATGTCGTGTTAATTCATTCGAATGGCGAAGATGAACGGTTGATTGAACAAGAAGGGGTGTTTGATACCTTGGCTAGATTAAAAAAGGATGGGAAAATTCGTGTATTTGGTATGTCGACTAAAACGGTAGCCGGTGGTTTGCGTACGGTAGAAGAAGCCGATGTGGTGATGGTGACCTATAATCCTTTTTGTCGGGATGACCAGGCGGTTATCGCCGCAGCCCATCAACAAGGGAAAGGCGTGCTGGTGAAGAAAGCGCTAGCGAGCGGGCATTTAGAACAATTTCGTGTTTCGGGACAGGCGGGGCACGATGCAGTAAAAACAGCACTGCAATTTGTTTTAGCTGAAGCGGGTGTGAGCAGCTTAGTGTTGGGCACGATTAATGTGGAACATCTGCGTGAAGCGGTTGAGGTGGTGATGGCGATGTCGTAGGGAGAAGACGCACACCCTCTCGTTTGCAAAGTGTTGTTGAATAAATAGGTTAGAGCTTTTGCCTCTCCCACAAGGGGAGAGGCAATACTCTCTCCACTTTCCCATTTATTCAACAACGCCCCCACAAGGGGAGAGGCAAAAGCTCTAACGTATTTATTTAACAACGTTCCCTCAAGGGGAGGGGCAAAAAAACGCTAGCATTTATTTGCGCAACAACGCGGTTATTTGGTGCGACGTTGTTTCTTTGTCGTTACTAATTCTTGCTGTTGTGGTGTTTGCTGGTTTGCGATATTGGCAGGCGCGCGCCACAGGAAAGGATAAGAAGGATAGGAGCTATCAAAGGGGTAGCGGTAATAAATAGGGAAATAATAAGGAACGCTGGAAGAAACATCATTGGAAGGAACACTAGGTTGTGATCTTTTTTTTGAGTGCGTAGCGGCGGTGGGTGATGGTGTAGATATGTTTGGTTGTAAAGGTTTGGTTGACGGCGCAATTTCTTCTTTAAGCTCTTTTTCTAATGCTGCTATTTGTTCGCTTTTTTTCCTGTTTGTGTTATTAGATAATTTATCATTTAACAATGCTTCGATGTAAGGTTCTGTAGAAAGATGTGATTGTAACAGGTGATATTGCATTTGATTTGGTGTAAGAGGTGGATTACGTTCACAGTCTGGAATGCTTCTTTTAAAATAAGCTAAAACCTTATTGATGATGTCATCATCACAAAATTGGCTAATATAATTTTCGATAAAACGATTGATGGCTGCTTGTATATTAAGCGTAGCAATTTTTTGACCCTTTCTTTTTTTAGAAGAAGCGTACAAAGATATCATTTCGTTTAATATCTGTACTTTTGTATCGCTTGTCGCTTTATTTATGATGGCTTCTATATTATCTTTTTTCCATAAAGTATTTGGATCCTGAGCTTTTTGTGCTAAATCCACCATAAAACATTCTAAACTATTTCCTTCTTCAAGGCTTAATTTTTCAAAGCGCATCTTTTGAGGTGTGGGGTTGTGAGCGGCGCGCATGTTTTGTAATGACCTCTTGTTAATATTTTATGTGGCTAAGTTAAACTGTGTGGGTATTATATATCAAGTGAGCGTTATCCTAACCTAAAATAATGATGACTGTGAATGTTGCACAGCCATCGTATTTTTAGTGTTGCATGATAGGATGAGAGTTTTTAAGTCTTCTGCAGATTTGATTGTGCATAGACTTGTCCTAGCAAACTCTTTTTCTTATCAATAGATGGTTCGCCAACTAAGCTACGTTTCTGTGCAAAAAGCCTGCTTAAGAGAGGTAGAGAGCTCGTATTTTTTTCTTCTTTTGTGTCCTCTTGTTTTTCCTTTGTGTTCTTTTGTTCTTCCTCTGGTATTATGTCGTTTATAATTTCTTTACATATGTCAATTTTTATATTCCTAGTTAGGGTTGGGCTAAATAAAACATAATTAGCAATCATTTTCTTTTTTGTTTTAGCTAATTCTTCCACGCCGGCTTCTGATAATGGTTTGCCTTTATAGTTCTTTACTAAATCAAAAACCTCTTTTTCAGTTTTTGCTGATTTTATTGCTTCAAATAAGTCAGGTTCACGATGAACCGGATCAAATGTTTCTACCATTGCCCAATCGCTTGTGTCAGAGCTGTCATTATCTTGGCTGGCGGGTACGCTGGGTGCGCTGCCGCCATTCGCAACAAACGATGTTGCAACAAACGTATGCGTGCTTGGTTGTTTCTCAGCAACGGGTGCAGGTATGGAAGATGCAGTAGTAGTAACAGATTCACCGCTATCATTTTTTCTAATAGGAGCAGGGATAGCTGGAGAAGTTGGTTTTATTTTTTCCCCATTGAAAAAAATTTCAAAAAATGCAGGAAAAGGAAAGCCATCATTATTTTTTTCTTTAACAGGGTTGTTATTGAGATTTTTTCCTTTTGGGATAAAGTATTTCTTGGTTTCCGATGTCAAGTGCTTCTGAAGCGCTTCTTTTGTTAATTGAACTGTAGCGTGACGTGAGATATTAAGTCTGTCCGCCAAATCTATTACTCTTGCTTGAAAAACCTCGGTGCCTACTGTATTAGGGAAGAAAGTCCCAATTAATAAAACGCGATTTTCATCTAAACCAAGGTTTCTTGTAGTTGATGATAACTCACCCGCAATGGTTGGGTTTAGCCGAATGAAGCTGCTCTGATTTTCTTTATCTACAACCAGAATAACAAAATCATAGGCTGTATCCATTGTCTTTCTACCGTATCGAATATCCCCCCATGTATCGTTATCTATTGTTGTAAAATGTAATGTAGCCGTATCGACAATGGATGACGTATCCTCCGGATCTTGTGGTAGATCGATATCAAGACTCGTATTTGTTCTAAGAAGCGTTTCTTGAATACCCTGTTTTTTTTGTATATAAGGATTATTTTTTTCTACGGTTTCAACAATTAAAATATTAAAATTATGAATTTCCGCACGCTTTGGAGAAAGAAGGTTACGTAAGAACATAATATATTACCCCTCAAGGTTTAGTGTTGGTTAATTACTGACCATTATATCAGCCTTAGCTTAACAGCAGCTTAATAGAATCCCTATTTTGTAATTATTTTTGGTGCAGAACAGAAGAGATATTTGCTAATTTGCAGAGGTTGAAGCTTAAGGTTTTCTTTTGTGGGAATAGAAATACCCCGGCGCTTTTGCCTCTCTCCTTGTGAGGGCTTTGTTGAATAAATACGCCTAGAGAGCTTTTGCCTCTCCCACAAGGGGAGAGGCAAAAAACGCTAGGGTATTTATTCAACAACGCCCCCACAAGGGGAGAGGCAATACGCTTCGTTTTCCCATTTATTCAACAACGCCCCCTAAGAAATAATGCCTCTCATTTACACCCCGCCATCGCAACGCTATACTGCTCGGCCTCGATACCCATATTATTAGGGAAGACTACATGGGCAAAAAAACACCATTTTACCCCTGCCATCTACGTGCAAACGCCAAAATCGTTGATTTTGCCGGTTGGGAGATGCCTTTACATTATGGTTCTCAACTACAGGAACATCACCAGGTACGGGAACATGCCGGCATGTTTGATGTTTCGCATATGGGGATTGTCGATTTACAGGGTCAATCCGTACCCGCTTATCTCCGTTATCTATTAGCCAATAACATTGATCGCTTACATAATGGCAAAGCGCTTTACACTTGCCTATTGAATGAACAAGGCGGGGTAATCGATGATTTGATCGTCTATAAAATCGCAGATGATTGTTATCGGCTGGTGATTAACGCCGGCACGCGAGAAAAAGATTTGGCCTGGATGCGCAAACAAGCCGCTGCTTTTACCGATACCGAAATGCAGATAATTGAGCGTACCGATTTAGCCATGTTAGCGGTACAAGGACCAGAAACCCAAGTTATCATTGAGCAACTGCTTGCAAAACAAGACGTTGGATTTTCCAATACATTGAAAAACGCAATCGCGCTCCACCCTTTTACTTTCTGTTACACAGACGATTGGCTGATTGCCCGCACTGGCTATACCGGCGAAGATGGCTATGAAATCATGTTGCCAGCCGAGCAGGCAGAAGCTTTTTGGCAAAATTTGTTAGATAACGGTATCATGCCGTGTGGTTTAGGCGCGCGCGATAGCTTGCGTTTAGAAGCAGGGTTAAATTTATATGGTGCTGATATGGATGAAACCGTTACGCCATTAGAAGCTAACTTAACTTGGACAGTGGCGCTAGAGCCAAAAGAACGCGATTTTATTGGTAGGCAAGCATTAGAGCAGCAAATACAGCAAGGTGTGCAACACCGTTTAGTTGGTTTGGTGTTAACCGCACCTGGGGTAATTCGCTCGCATCAGGCGGTGTTTAACCAGGATCAACAGATTGGGGAAGTGACCAGCGGTGGTTATTCACCGACATTAGATCAAAGTATTGCATTTGCGCGTGTCACCGCGGATATCGGTACGCAATGTTGGATAGAGATACGTAACAAACGCTTGCCAGCCCAAGTGGTGAAACCCCCTTTTGTGCGGCAAGGCCAAAAAGTGTTTTGCACAGAACAAAAATGAATTTATTGTAGGGGCGCCCCTTGTGGGTGCCCACAACTTACTAGTGGAGAAACTTATGAGCAACATCCCGCAAGAATTGCAATATACAAAAACCCACGAGTGGGTGAGACAAGATGAAGAATGGATTACTGTTGGCATTACTTATCATGCGCAAACCATGTTAGGTGATTTAGTTTATGTCGAATTGCCGCCGCTAGAAGCGAATTTGCATCACAATGAAGCTTGTGCTGTGTTGGAATCAGTAAAAGCAGCAGCTGATGTTTATTGTCCGATTCCTGGTGAAGTCATTGAAATTAATGAAGCGGTGATGGAAAATCCACAATTAGTAAATGAAGATCCGTATGGTAGAGGCTGGTTGTTTCGAGTGAAGCCGTTTGAAAAAAGAAAATCCACTTTACTCAATGCGCAAGAATATTCGAAAGTAGTTGCTTCAGAAGTACATTAAAGTGAAAGGTGTTTGAACAAGATACCTCTGAAAAGGAATTTTAATAAAAAGGCGTAACCCTATGCCATTTATCCCGCATACTGAATCAGATATTCAAGCGATGCTGCAAACCATTGGCGTTAGCAGCATCGATACCTTGTTTGATGAAATTCCCGCCGCATTGCGCCACGCACCAGCAAAAAATTTGCCAAGCGGATTATCGGAAATGGAATTAAGCCGGATTGCACAAACTCGTGCACAACAAGATGGTAATCCACTGTGTTTTATTGGCGCTGGTGCTTATGAACATTATATTCCTGCTGCGGTTTGGGAAGTGGCAACGCGCGGAGAATTTTATACTGCTTATACGCCTTATCAAGCGGAAGCAAGCCAAGGTAGTTTGCAATTGATTTATGAATTTCAAACCATGATGGCACATTTGTTGGCAATGGAAGTATCGAATGCTTCACTCTATGATGGCGCCTCGGCTTTAGCGGAAGCGGTGTTAATGGCGGCGCGTTTAGCACATAAAAAAACTCAGCCGGCTATTTTATTACCGCGCAATGTACATCCGCATTATCGCGCAACAGTACAAACGATTGTGAGTCAACAAGGGGTGCGTTTAATTGAAGTACCCTATCAAGCAGAAACTGGCCGCATTGATAGGCAAGCGTTAAATGGGTTATATGAGGCTGATGTTGCTGCGCTCGTGATTCCACAACCAAATTTTTTTGGCATTTTAGAAGAGGTTGATGTTTTAACGGCTTGGGCAGAAGAAAAAAAAATTTTATCGATTGCTGTAGTAAATCCATTAGCCATGGCGCTATTAAAACCGCCAGGAGCCTGGGGAAAAGCGGGTGTGGATATTGTTTGCGGTGAAGGTCAACCGTTAGGTGTGCCATTGGCTGGTGGTGGTCCTTATTATGGGTTTTTATGCAGTAAACAAGCGCATGTTAGACAAATGCCGGGTCGTATTGTTGGCCGTACCATCGATTTAGAAGGTAAACCAGGTTATGTACTCACGTTGCAAGCCCGTGAACAACATATTCGCCGCGCGAAAGCGACATCGAATATTTGTACCAATCAAGGTTTGATGGTGACTGCGTCGACAATTTTTATGAGCTTGCTCGGGCCGCAAGGCTTGCGGCACATGGCTGCGCTTTGTCATCAACATACCCGTGCATTGAAAACCGCATTGTTGAGTATACCCGGTGTTGAAGCGGTATTTAACGCGCCGTTTTTTCATGAATGTGTCATACGATTGCATCAACCGCTAGAACCCCTATTAGCGGCATTGGCTAAACAAGGGATACAAGGCGGTTATCGGTTAGAAGAAACTTATCCAGAATTAAAGAATAGTTTATTGCTATGCGCGACAGAAACAAAAAATGCTGAAGATATACAGCGATTCGTGCAACAGTTGCGGGAGATATTGTCATGTCGGAATTGATCTTTGAGCAATCGCATCCAGGGCGCCGCGCTAAAGCACAATGGTCAACGGAAGAGATGACAGAATGCGATGATATTCCTGCAGCTTTACTGCGTACCGATATACCCGCGTTACCAGAAGTTTCTGAATTACAAGTAGTGCGTCATTATACGCGGTTATCACAAAAAAACTTTTCTATCGATACACATTTTTATCCGCTCGGTTCTTGCACGATGAAATATAATCCGCGTGGCGTGCATCGTTTAGCTTCGTTAAGCGGATTTTTGCAGCATCATCCGTTGTCACCTGAAGAAAATAGTCAAGGCTTAATGGCTTGCTTATATGAATTACAAGAAATATTGAAAGCGGTGACCGGGATGCAAGGTGCCGCGCTGTCACCAATGGCAGGTGCGCAAGGAGAGTTTGCTGGTGTGGCAATGATTCGTGCTTATCATCAAGCGCGCGGTGATGCGGCACGCGATGAAATTTTAGTACCGGATGCAGCGCATGGCACCAATCCTGCTTCGGCAGTGCAATGCGGCTACAAAGTACGTGAAATTCCTACCGGTGCAGATGGCAATATTGATATAGCGGCGTTGAAAGCGGCATTAGGGCCGCACACGGCAGGCATCATGTTGACTAATCCTTCGACCTTGGGGGTGTTTGAACAAAAAATTCAAGAAATCGCGCAATTAGTGCATCAGGCAGGTGGTTTATTGTATTACGATGGTGCTAATTTTAATGCGATTTTGGGAAAAGTGTTGCCAGGTGAAATGGGATTTGATGTGGTCCATTTGAATTTGCATAAAACCTTCGCGACACCGCATGGCGGCGGTGGTCCTGGTAGTGGCCCCGTAGTAGCGAATGAACGTTTGTTGCCGTATTTACCGATGCCGCGCGTGGTAGAAGAGCACGGCCGTTATCGATGGTTAACAGAAAAAGATTGTCCACACAGTATTGGACGATTGTCAGCTTTCATGGGCAATGCGGGTATTTTGTTGCGTGCTTATTTTTATGCGCGCTTGTTAGGCAAAGAAGGATTGCAACGTGTGGCTGAATTTGCGACATTAAATGCCAATTATTTAATGGCACGTTTGCAGGCTGCTGGATTTACTGCGGCTTATCCAACACGGCGTGCGAGTCATGAATTTATTATTACTTTGAAAACCGAAGCGAAAACCTTGCATGTGACCGCATTAGATGTAGCGAAACGGTTGTTGGATTATGGCTTTCATGCACCGACCATGTATTTTCCATTGTTAGTCCCTGAATGTTTGTTGATTGAACCGACTGAAACAGAAAGCAAAGAAATGTTAGATGCGTTTGTTGATGCGTTGATTCAAATTGCACAAGAAGCAAGAATCGATCCAGCATTGTTGAAAAGTGCCCCGCATCATTTACCTGTGCGCCGTTTGGATGATGTGAAGGCTGCGCGCGAGTTGGATTTGGTGTATGGAGGAAGTTTACCCTCTCCCGAAGGGGGCGTTGTTGAATAAATGGGAAAAATGAAGAGTATTGCCTCTCCCCTTGTGGGAGAGGCCGACGCGCGAAGCGCGGCGGGTGAGGGGTGGTTTTATGAAAAGCATGTATTAATA
>DATAXC010000330.1:0-1613 GCA_036266895.1 Gammaproteobacteria bacterium | reverse complement strand
CATTAATTGATGCTTTCATAACATAGCCATAAAGGATTTTGTGATGCGTCTTATACCCGTTGGATACCAAGCAATCATTGAAAAATTAGAATTACACGTCTTACCGCATTATCGCACATCTTACATTGCATCACAGGGAAGAGGTAAAATAGTAATAGATAATCATCATGAAATACATATTTATCCAAAGTCTTATGCTTCAAAAAATGAAAATGATCTTTTAGAAAATTTAGAATTTGCATTAAAACATGATGGGATTAACCTTGAAATAATTAAAGCCTGCTTTGAAAAAACTGAAAAAAACATCCTGGTTAATTATATTCAAAAACAACCTACAGGCATTTATTCTAGGAAAATCTGGTATCTTTATGAATTCTTAATGCCCCATCAATTGCCATTAAAAGATTGTCAACGCATCAAATATATTGATTTGTTAGATTCTAAACTTTACTTTACTAGCCCCGCAATCAAAAGCGCTCGGCACGCCATTAATAATAATTTACTTGGCAATGATAAATTTTGCCCCCTTATCCGCCGAACAGAAAAATTAGAAAAATATATCCAATTAAATTTAGATGAGAAAGCTAGAATATTATTAGAAAAATATAATCCCTATTTGATCAAAAGAGCGTGCGATTATTTTTACACCAAAGAAACTATATCATCCTATCAAATCGAGCGAGAGCAACCTGAGCAAAGCCGCATTATTCGCTTTATTGATTTATTACAACAAGCAACCACCATAGAATCTCTTTCAAAAAATAAATTAATTGAATTACAAAATATTATTGTCGATCATAGATTCAAAGACACGGATTATCGTCATAATCAAAATTATGTTGGAGAAATCATACACCCTTACCATCAAAAGATACATTATATCTCGCCAAAAGCAAAAGATGTTCCTGATCTCATGCAGGGCTTATTAGATTCATTAGAGAGAATGACATTTACTGATATCTGCCCAGTGCTTATTGCCGCAGCAATATCGTTTGGATTTGTTTTTATCCATCCATTTGAAGATGGCAACGGTAGAATACATAGATTTTTAATTCACTATATATTAGCAAAAAAAGATTTTACGCCAAAAAATATCATTTTTCCTATTTCTTATATTATGCTAAAAAACATGCGTGACTATGATGCCATGCTGGAGTCGTTTTCTAAACCACTGCTATCTATTTTAACATATGATTTAACCGATGATGGCGTGATGACAGTTGAACAAGATAGCAAAATTTATTATCAATATATAGATTTCACTGCGATGGCAGAATATTTATTTGTGTGCATCAAAGATATTATTGAAAATCACTTGGAACCTGAAATCAATTTTCTTATCGGCTATGACAAAGCAAAAAAAACCATTCAAGAAATGGTTGATATGCCAGACAATAAAATTGATTTGCTGATAAAGTTTGTACTGCAAAATAACGGTGCGTTATCTGCCAGTAAGCAAAAAAAATTCTTTCCTTTACTAACAGAGGCAGAAATTTCACAAATCATTACAATAATTAATGAGGCGATAGCAAGGTAGCTTGGGTGGATTTTCAATCTTTTAAGATTCCCTTATCGACCCTAATGAAAAGTTTCAAACCTGGAACGGTGACACG
>DATAXC010000304.1:0-5981 GCA_036266895.1 Gammaproteobacteria bacterium | reverse complement strand
AACGGCCATGGCTACCGCTCAAGATGGTTTACTGCCACGTTTTCTTTCTAAGCTATCGCGACATGATACCCCTTACTGGGCGATTATTATTGCAGCTTTAATTATGACGCTGTTACTGGGTATGAATTATTCCAAACTATTAACTTCTAAATTTACTTTGCTGATTACTTTATCTAATTTATGTATTTTAGTCCCTTACCTCTATACCAGCATTGCAGCAATGCTAGCTTTTCAAAAATTTCGACGCCCTGATGACAAGAAAAATTTCATCCGTTCAATGGGGATCGCTGTATTAGCGTGTGTCTATGTTTTATTTGCTATTATTGGTTCAGGTAAAGAAATTATTTTTTATGGTATTGTTTTATTCTTTATTTTAGCGCCATTTTATGCGTTTATGAGGGTTAGGTAACGCGCATGAATCATTCAGATTTCAAAGCAGCGTGGTGGCTACGTAGTCCACATCTACAAACGCTTTGGCCGACATTATGCCGACGACCAATAAAAAATTTGGTTATTACACGTGAACGCTTTGAATTACCCGATGGTGACTTTATTGATTTAGATTGGGTTGGCAATAATAACCGCCCTATCGTTATTCTTTTGCACGGTTTAGAAGGCTCTATTCATTCCTCTTATGCAAAAGGCATGTTGAATGCTATTCAAAACCAAGGTTGGCGTGGTGTGTTTATGCATTTTCGTTGCTGCAGCGGCGAACCAAATCGTTTATCACGCTTATATCACTCTGGCGAAACAGAAGATATTGCCGCTGTCGTGCATGCGATAACGCAACGTGAACCAGAAACACCGCTAGCTGCTATCGGATTTTCTTTAGGCGCGAATGTTTTATTGAAATGGCTAGGTGAAACTAATCAACAAAATCCATTGAAAGCTGCGATAGCCGTTTCGACACCGTTTGAGTTAGGCAAATTAGTAAATCGCGTTAACCAAGGATTTTCACGGGTTTATCAACGTTATTTATTAAAAAAATTACATAAAAAAATACAATTCAAATTTCAAACGCAACCAGCACCTATTCCTATCCCACCTCATTCTGGTATGCGTACGTTGCGTGATTTTGACGAACATATAACCGCGCCTTTACATGGGTTTAGGAATGCAGAAGATTATTATACGACATCCAGCAGCCGACAATATCTGGGTAACATTGCCGTACCGACTTTATTGCTGCAATCAAAAGACGATCCGTTTATGACAGAAGATTTATTGCCAGATCCGTCAGAATTATCCGCGCAAGTGATATTGGAATTAATGGAAAAAGGCGGCCATCTCGGCTTTGTTTCAGGGCCCGCACCGTGGCGGGCACAATATTGGTTGGAAAATAGAGCGCCGCGGTTTTTGCGAAGTTATTTACAACAACCCGAAAAACGATGAGTATTCTAATAATTACCCAATTTTCATTTCAGGCCTGCGGGGTCTGTCATGAAATTCAAAACAATCGCTTGGCGCGTCAGGAAATACTTTTAAAATTTCTTCTTTGAATATTTTAAAGACTATATTTTTACCTTCCGCTTCGCGAAATGGAAAAACAATCTTTAAATTTGGCATTGAATAAATTTTTTCTAATATAGTTGTCGATTCATGCGCTTGCTTCAATGCTAAAGCAAATCCTTTTGCACTGGCTTTAGTAAAAAAACGCTCTTCCGTGGGATCAAATGCACCTGCACCGACTGCGACTAGAATAACTTTATTTGGATTTGAAGCTAGCATGAGTTGAAACGCTTTATGCCATCTTTGTTGATATACATCAACCACTGATTGTTCATCGAATTTTCCATCCTTAAAATATTTCTCTCTCTCGTTATATTCTTCAGGAAACCCAAATTTATTAATGAGCACCCCTTTCTCACGTCCATCAATACCATCCATACTAATGACATCAGCTTGTACCATCTTACCATTATCTTGCATAAAGGTGACCTCTGTTTCTTTAGAAACAAAATTTTCCCGTTGCCGATGAGTATAATATGTTTTTTCCTCAAGTAATTTTTTCGACATATGAAGCATCTTATCCATATGTTCTATTAGCTTGCTTATATACTGCTCTGACAAATATTCAGGAATGCTATTACCATATAAATTGGAAGAAATACCTGCGCCCGGCCGAATAGTAATGGTTTTTTCCGTTGGTATGGCATGCAGAAAAATACCTCGAATAGCAAGATAAAACGGATCTTCGTAATTCAAATGTTGCATTAGTTTGAAAAAATAATTGCTGGAACGACAAATTATTTCTTCTACTGTACCCTTGCTACCTAATGTTACAGCGCCGCCTGGTCGATAAGGATTATCTGCACTAAATACCACCACTTTCTCAATCTCATTTAGGCTAGCTATCTCAGCAAATATGTCGCCTTGATCAATAAAACTAAACTTTGAACTATTGATGGTTGACTTATTTTCTGCTTCACTTGCAGAATTGATCGGTCTTAAATGACAAGCTGGTAATTGCAAACGCATACCATGAACAAGCAAATTAAAAAAAAGATAGTTGCTAAAAGAATTAGTACCGTCATATATCGATCTAAAAAGAAGCATTCCTTTCGCTTTGCTAATCATATTATCTTTTAACTTGACTGCACTATGCATCCAATGACATTGTTGAAAAATTCCTTGCAAGGCAGCTTGCTCTGCTGGAGATAAGCCCTTTATTCCTGCTTCTTTGCCTGATTTGTCGCAATATAAATCTCTTAAATAACTATGACCATCAATTTTCCAAGTTTGGCATACATACAAAATGAAACGACCAATTTCATTATGAACTGGATAAGTATCCGTGGGTAATTCTGAGCCAATAGAAAAAAGACCTTCTGCATTTACATGGCAAAACTGAAAACCAATATTGGTTAATGCTTGTTGAAGTTGCATTGCATAGTTAGCATATTCTCTGCCAAAATTAATCGTCAAACCACGTTGATCCCCATTAATCTGCGTAAATATTTGGTATTTATCGATCTCTTTTTCCTGCAGAGAATGGCCAGCATATTGAATAAGATTTCCTGCCAATAAAGAAATAGCTTTCCTACAGGGTGTATGCGTGCCTAGTACTGATACAGAAACATATTTGTATGGATCTAAATGTGAGCTCAACATGATGATTCGCCTATAATAATATGAAAAAATGGTGAGCATTATAGCTTGTTTTTAACTTCAATAAACCAATTTTCTGAATTGTTTTCTCTATCAAAGAAGATTTGCTTAAGAATTAGGCAAATCAAACTGGGCGCGTTTTAGGTGGGTGCGTTGTTAAGCAGTGCCGCCACCAACAATGAGGATTTTTTTTGTAAAAAAGACGATCTAAACATATAATACTCCTTTATAGTTTAGACTGATTGTAGCTAGGGACAAATTATGAAATCAAGTATTTAAAGGATACTGAATGCACAAGTATGCAATTTGATAAAACCCGACTAAGCAAGATGGTAGCATTGGCAAATAAAAAAGGTAGGTGAAAACATGTTCGACATTAAAAATGAAGTATTAGCAGCAGAAAAAAGAATACGTTCTTATGTGAGAGAGACGCCACTTGATTATTCAATCGCGCTCAGTCACGCAACCAAAACCAATGTCTTCTTAAAGTGTGAAAACCTTCAATATACAGGTGCTTTTAAAGTGCGAGGAGCGATGAATAAACTATTAAGTTTATCGCCATCGCAAAAGGAACAGGGAGTAGTGACTGCCTCATCCGGCAATCATGGTGCTGCGGTTGCATTTGGTTTAAGTAAATTAAATATACACGGCAAAGTTTTTGTGCCAGAAAATGCTTCGCCTACCAAAGTTGATAACATACGCAATTATAATGTGCCATTAGAATTTTTTGCTACTGATTGCATGCAGACAGAAATTCATGCGCTCGAATATGCAAAACAACACAATATGATTTATGTTTCTCCGTATAATGACCCGCAAGTGATCGGCGGGCAAGGTACTATCGGTTTAGAACTAACTAACCAGCTTAGTCAAATCGATGCGGTATTGGTTCCAATTGGTGGTGGTGGATTAATTTCAGGTATCGCCGGCTTTTTAAAATCAGTATCGCCAAAAACAAAAATGATTGGCTGTTTACCCAAAAATTCTCCTGTGATGGCTGAATCTGTCAAATCTGGCCATATTATTAATATGGAAACGCTACCTACGCTCTCAGATGCAACTGCAGGTGGGATAGAACCCGGCTCTATTACCTTTGAAATTTGCCAAAACTATGTAGATGATTACATCCTAGTTTCAGAAGAAGAAATTAAAAATGCGATTATTAGCTTAATAAAAACTCAACATCTTCTCATTGAAGGTGCAGCT
The DNA here is from genome assembly GCA_036266895.1 of Gammaproteobacteria bacterium. Taxonomy (GTDB): domain Bacteria; phylum Pseudomonadota; class Gammaproteobacteria; order DSM-16500; family DSM-16500; genus Aquicella. The sequence continues at coordinate 1,667 of DATAXC010000304.1, read as the reverse complement.
GGCGTAGCACTCGCTGCATTGTTAAAGAATGCGCAACAATTTCATGGGAAAAATGTAGTAGTGATTTTGAGCGGCGCAAATATAAGTTTAGAAGCATTAAAAAGCTGTTTTTAGATTCATTATAATGAAAAAAAACTTGCGGGTTATGGATTCAGATGAGACTTGACCCTACTTTTATTCTTATGGTATGGTCAAAAAAATTGATTACTTAATAGAAGAGAAAGAAATGGCACTTGAAAGAATAAATGAAAAACAATGCGCAGAAGCTATTCTTAAATTTACAACTGAAATAGCATGCCCTTATGGGGCAGTTAATACCGATGAAGGTCAGATAGCTAGAAAGAAAATTTTGGAGGTTAGGAAAGGTCAAGATAAAAGTCTTGACTGGAATAATTTATCTGCACAAGATGTAAAACCTTGGAAAGATAATGAATTAGAAGGAGTAAAATCAGTTATATCTGCAGAATTGATGAGTCAAGATCCCTCACAAAAACATAAAAAAATGGAAATAGGAGATTTTAATGCTGTAAAAGATCTGGCCGAATTTTGTATTCGTTATGCGTCTGGAAGGTGTGCCGGTCTAGCCGCTATTGGCCTGATTCGCAGCATAGAAATTGCACCTCATATTTTCACTATGCCAGTGCATTTTTATAAAACTAATCATCCGAACGAATATCATGAGGTACATGCCTTATTATTGATTGGTGTAATCAGAAATGGTAGCCAGTTTGTACCAACAATGAACACTTATTTCTGCGATCCCTGGAAAAAGAAAATGGGTACTATTAAGGAATATATAAATCATATTACTTCATTAGGATACTCTTTACAAAATATTTTGGCAGCGCCGCAATGGATTTCTGATGATCCATTTTTAGCTTCACAAAATCTAACAGATAAATGGCTTGCAGAACCAGCGCGCCAAGAAATAATAAAAAAAATTGAAGATACTTTTATTTTATTTCAAAAAAGAAATGAAGAACTAAAAGCAATGAACTTTAATCAAACTGTTAAATATCTAAATACAATTACTGGTTACAAAGCTTTTGGATTCTGGCAAAAGCAAAAAGAATTTATAGCTGGAGCACGAATTACTTGTAATACAGATGAAGAAAGAAAAAAACTTGAAACTCTACTTCGCCAAGCATCAATTAATTTTAAAATTGAAGAAAACCCCGATAATACTAATTCTAGTATCATTATTGATGATATTAATGACCCAGAAAATGCCAGGCGGATTAATCAGATCTCTCGTTCCTGAATAAAAATATGCAAGCAGTTTAATACACTTATCTATGGAATTTTGTATTTGATGTGAGCAAGACAATAAGGAAATAAAACTCACCTTGCCTTGTGTCATCCCACAAAATACCCGTTCAAGAAATTTGAACGAAGTGATGTTACTGTCACGGGTATTTGTGCGGGATCTGTATCCGCTAATTTAACCACCCTCTATTCATCCAGCGCAATTTAATTTACAGTTGCTATCAATAAAGATTTATCAATTTTATAAGGGAGTAATTTTTCATAATCATCGATAGTTTGACATAGTGGCAGTGCATTTAACACGTAGCGTAAATAATCATAAGGCTCTACTGTATAGTATTTACAAGTTTCAATAATGCTGAAGATGGTTGCGGCGGCGTTTGCGCCATCCACACTGTTAG
>DATAXC010000285.1:0-13897 GCA_036266895.1 Gammaproteobacteria bacterium | reverse complement strand
GCAGGGGGGAGAGGGCAAACCTACTCCCCCACTTCCGCCGCCAACACTTCACGGCTGCCATTATGATCAACTGAACTCACCACCCCAGCCGCTTCCATATCTTCCATCATTCGTGCAGCGCGATTATAACCGATACGCAAGCGTCGTTGCACCAATGAAATAGACGCGCGGCGGTTTTCAGTGACAATGCGTACCGCTTGATCGTACAATGCGTCTTGCTCCCCACCCTCATCATCCTCACCTACACCCGCACTTGTTTCACTCACTTCAGCCGTAACACCTTGCAAGTATTCTGGTTGTCCACAACTACGCCAAGCAGCAACCACGCGATGCACTTCTTCATCAGCAACATAAGCACCATGCACGCGAATCGGTACACCAGCACCGGGCGGCAAATACAACATATCGCCATGACCCAATAATTGTTCAGCGCCTTGTTGATCTAAAATAGTACGAGAATCAATACGTGATGACACTTGAAAGGCAACACGGGTTGGAATATTTGCTTTAATTAAACCAGTAATCACATCGACTGATGGACGCTGTGTCGCAATCATTAAATGTATACCAGCAGCACGCGCTTTTTGCGCAATGCGCGCAATCAAATCTTCCACTTTTTTGCCGACGACCATCATCATATCGGCCAACTCATCAATAATCACCACAATCAAGGGTAAAGCGGCCAATTGCATTTTAGCAGATGCTTCATCCGTCACTAACACGCCCGGCATCATTAACGGTTGTCCTTGTTTAATCGCATCATTAATTTTTTGATTATAACCCGCTAAATTTCGCACCCCTAACGCTGCCATTAACCGATAGCGTTTGTCCATTTCCGCGACACACCAACGTAATGCATTCGCTGCATCTTTCATATCAATAATCACGGGTGTTAATAAATGTGGAATCCCATCATAGACAGACAATTCCAACATTTTCGGATCAATTAAAATTAAACGTAATTGTTCTGGTGTCGCTTTATACAACATACTGAGTAACATCGCATTCAAGCTCACGGATTTACCAGAACCAGTGGTCCCGGCTACCAATAAATGCGGCATTTTGGCTAAATCAACCACCACCGGTGTGCCGGCAATATCTTTACCTAACACTAAACTAATCGGCGAGCGTGATTGTGCATAGCGCTGCGATTCCAACATATCACGCAAAGTCACTAATTCACGATTTTCATTGGGAATTTCCAAACCAATGACAGATTTACCTGGAATCACTTCCACCACCCGCACACTGACTGCCGATAAGGAACGAGCAATATCTTTGGCCAGCCCCGTGATTTTGCTGACTTTAATCCCTGGCGCTAATTCTAATTCAAATCGAGTAATCACTGGTCCGGGATGGACTGCCACCACTTTTACTTGCACACCAAAATCTGATAAGCGCTGCTCGACTAACTGGGACAATTCTTCAAAAGTAATATTAGCAAATGGTTTTTCCACCATGATTGGGGAAGGATTCAACAAGGAAACCGGCGGTAACGCACCTGGGGGCAGCTTAATACTGGATACCGTCGTATCGATATCGACTTTCTTTTTTTCACGCACAGCTGCTTCCGCCGCTTTTGGCATCACCACCACCGGCGGCGCAGCTGTAGACGCTGCTGCAGCAAGCGGACGTGTCCCTAACCACGGCTCTTTTCGTATACTGTCTCTTTCTTTGATTTTTTCTTTGATCGTTGGCTCAGCTTTGTTCAACAAATTTTTCGCAAGTATTGCTTGACGTTTTTCTTGTAAGTAACTGAAAAAACCTAATACTTTTTCGCCAATGATTTCCGTGATGGTCAGCCAAGACAACCCCGTCACCAGAGTAATGCCGCAGAGTAAAGTTGCCAATAATAATAAGGTACTGCCCGTTTGATTAAATAAATGTGACAGTCCCTTACCTGCTAAATCACCAATAATACCGCCCGCATCCGCGGGTAAGCGCACTGGTGTTTGCAAAGCAAAACTGACTAAAGTACAACTGCTGATGATAAATAAAATCCACCCGAGCCAGGAAAAAAAATGCTCATGTCGCTTTTTATTAATACTAAACATGTCATTGCGCGTCGTACGCAACCATAGCCAACTTGATAAAATCATGAGAAATGGAAATAAATACGCTACTATACCCAACAAGGATAAAAACATGTCTGCTGTCCAGGCCCCGACTCGGCCACCCCAGTTGGCAACTTTTTTTCCGATACCTGTACTCGACCAGCCTGGATCACTGGTATGATAGGTCACGAGAGAGACAAATAAGAATAAGGCACAGGCAACGGCAAATAAAAACAACCCTTCCTGTAAACGATGTCGCATTTGCATTGCCAGCGGCCGCTTTTTTTTATTATTATCTACAGCTTGTTTGTAGCGATTCTTCATAATTATTAATCGTGCAAATGGGATTACTCTACCTTAACATAATGCCACTATTCAGCAAGTACCTTAATTGAGAAATAAAACGCTATGACAAATACGCATCCTATTCACCATCGTTTAATTATTCTAGGCTCCGGCCCAGCCGGCTGGACCGCTGCTGTTTATGCGGCTCGTGCCAATTTAAAACCAGTTCTGATCACCGGCTTAACACCAGGCGGGCAATTAAGTTTGACCACCGATGTCGATAATTGGCCTGGCGGCCCAGAAGGCTTACAAGGCCCAGACTTAATGGAAAGCATGAAGAAGCATGCGGAACGTTTTAATACCACAGTGATTTTAGATGAAATCACTTCGACTGATTTATCACAAAAACCTTTCCTATTAAAAAGTGCCGACAAAACCTATAGCTGCGATGCATTGATTATCGCCACCGGTGCCAGCGCCAAATATTTGGGGTTAGCCTCCGAAGAAACCTACAAAGGCAAAGGCGTATCTGCTTGCGCCACTTGCGATGGCTTTTTTTATCGCAATCAAAAAGTGGTGGTGATTGGCGGCGGTAATACAGCGGTTGAAGAAACCTTATATCTAGCTAATTTAGCCAGCCACGTGACCTTGATTCACCGCCGCGATAAATTACGCGCAGAAAAAATGTTAGTTGATCATTTGCTACAAAAACAAACGGCCAGCGGTAAAATCGATATTGCTTGGAATAGCATTGTTGAAGACATTATTGGCAATGAAAAACAAGGCGTCACCGGCGTAAACATTAAAAACGTGCAAAGCGGCGAAGCACAAACCCTAGAGGCAACCGGTGTCTTTATTGCGATTGGCCATCAACCGAATACTGGGATTTTTACTGGTCAATTAACCATGCAAAACGGTTATATCGTCACCCGCAATGGCATAGGCCCGAATGCGACTACCACTAATATACCCGGTGTGTTTGCAGCAGGTGATGTTGCCGATCCCAGCTACCGTCAAGCGATTACCGCCGCGGGTTTGGGCTGTATGGCCGCATTAGATGCGGATAAATACTTGGATAGCTTGTCGCGTTAGTCGTGTTGTTAAAATTGAAACAAGCTAGGTATTCCAGTATATTGCTAACTTAATTAACTAGATTGAGAGAACTGCATGTCAAAAGAAGAACAGTTGGAAATGGAAGGCACTGTCATCGATACCCTGCCAAACACCATGTTTCGCGTCCAATTAGTGGAAAGCGGGCATATCATTCTTGCTCATATCTCAGGAAAAATGCGCAAGAACTACATTCGTATTTTGAAGGGAGATAAGGTAACTGTGGAAATGACGCCGTATGACTTAAGCAAGGGCCGTATTACCTTTAGACATAAAGAAGGCGGTCCAGGCCCAAGCAAGCCGACGGAGAAAGAGGCTTAATCTTAATTAAGAAAAGACCCTCTCCCGCCCTGTCGGGCACCCTCCCCCACAAGTGGGGGAGGGGAAATAAGATGGGTCAAATTTTTTCCACAGTTAACAAACCTACTCCCCCGTTTGCGGAAGAGGGGCAAATAAGATGGGTCAAATTTTTTCCATAGTCAACAAACCTACTCCCTCCCGTTTTTGGAAGAGGGGAAATAAGATGGGGCACATTTTTTCCATAGTCAACAAACCTACTCCCCCCGTTTGCGGAAGAGGGGGAAATAAGATGGGTCAAATTTTTTCCATAGTCAACAAACCTACTCCCTCCCGTTTGCGGAAGAGGGGCAAATAAGATGAGGCACATTTTTTTCATACATTGAAAAACAACTAAGGCAATAGTCAAGTTTCTCCCCTCCCCCGTTTACGGGGGAGGGGTCGGGGGAGAGGGTGTTTTTTGCCAAATCGTAAACACTTACAACGAAAAAACCTCATATAAGGGAGGAGTCTTATATGAGGTCCGCATGTAATCACACATCATGCACGTGTCATGGTTGTCCCTAACCGATCTTCAATTAAAAATTTAATTTTGCCTTTCTCTATCGTCACTTTAACATGTCCACCTTGGCTCAACCTTCCAAACAGCAACTCTTCTGCTAACGGTTTTTTAATTTGTTCTTGAATTAAACGCGCCATCGGTCGTGCACCCATTTTTTTATCGTAACCATTTTTTGCCAACCAAGCACGCGCATCTTCATCTACTTCTAAAATCACCTGCTTCACTTCCAACTGTCCTTCCAGCTCAGCAACGAATTTATTCACGACCGACAAAATAGTCTTGCTATCCAGCGCTTTAAATTGCACTACTGCATCTAAACGATTGCGGAATTCAGGTGTAAATAAGCGATTCACTGCTGCCATCACATCTGTCTCGCTATCTTGCGGGGTAAAACCAATATTGCCTTTATCTAATAATTCCACACCCACATTAGAGGTCATAATCACAACCGTATGACGAAAATCAGTTTTACGACCATTCATATCGGTCAACGTGCCATGGTCCATGATTTGCAATAACAAGTTATAGACATCAGGATGTGCTTTTTCAATTTCATCCAACAAGATAATCGAGTGCGGATTTTTATTGACTGCTTCTGTTAACAAACCACCTTCGTCATAGCCCACATAACCCGGCGGCGCGCCAATTAAACGTGAAACAAAATGTCGTTCCATATATTCCGACATATCAAAGCGAATCAATTCCACGCCTAATATTTTTGCCAGTTGCTTCGAAACTTCTGTTTTACCTACACCGGTTGGACCGACAAATAGAAATGAACCAATCGGTTTAGTCGCATCACGTAAGCCGGAACGTGCTAATTTCACCGCAGCACCTAATGTTTCAATTGCTTCATCTTGACCAAAAATGGTTAAGCCTAGATCGCGGATTAAATTTTTCAACACTTCTCGATCAGAAGCCGACACATTACGCTCTGGGATACGCGCAATTTTCGCGACCATTTTTTCAATGTCTACGGTTTCAATAATTTTTTTGCGATTTTCTTCGGGTAACAAATATTGATATGCCCCTACTTCATCAACTAAATCAATCGCTTTATCTGGCAAACGTCGATCATTAATATAACGCGCGGACAAGCGTGCTGCTGCATCTAAAGCATCATCTTGATATTTGACGTTATGATGCGCTTCAAAGCGATTGCGCAAACCTTTTAATATTTCGATGGTTTGTTCAATCGTTGGCTCTTTAATATCTACTTTTTGAAAACGTCTATCGAGCGCGTGATCTTTTTCAAACACACTGCGATACTCTTTATATGTTGTAGAACCAATACAAGTTAATTCACCAGAAGCCAGCAATGGCTTAATTAAATTTGAAACATCCATTAATCCACCTGATGCTGCACCAGCACCAATAATGGTATGGATTTCATCGATAAATAAAATAGCGCCTTTTTGTTCTTTTAATTGGTGCAAAACACTTTTTAAGCGCTTTTCAAAATCGCCTCGATATTTAGTGCCGGCAAGTAAGCTGCCTAAATCTAATGCGTAAATCACACTCTCATGCAAAATACTCGGCACTTTTTTCTCGATAATCAGTTTTGCTAATCCTTCAGCAATCGCCGTCTTACCCACACCCGCCTCACCAACTAATAACGGATTATTCTTACGGCGACGGCATAATACTTGGATGGTACGTTCTACTTCTTCATCACGACCAATCAATGGATCGATCAAGCCCATTTTTGCGCGTGCATTCAAATTAGTTGTGTATAATTCTAATGGTGTCGTACCACTTTCTTCCATCAACCCTTCGCTATCTTCTGAATAATTACCTAATGAAGTATGATCATCAAGGGAAGAAGAAGGTTTTGATGCAGGCTTGATACCGCCATGCGCAATAAAATTAATCACATCTAAACGGCTAATATTTTCTTGTCGAATAAAGGAAACACTTTGGCTTTCTTGTTCGCTAAAAATAGCCGCCAATAAATTAGCGCCTGATACTTCCGTCTTACCCGCGGATTGAACTTGAAACACAGCGCGTTGAATAACGCGTTGGAAACCCAGCGTAGGCTGCGTATCGCGATCATGGACATTCAATGGAATAATCGGTGTGGTTCGATCAATAAAAGCGGTGAGATTACTACGCAAACGATTAATATTAGCGCCACATGCTTTTAATACTTCTAGCGCGGAATTATTATCTAACAAGGCCAATAAAAGATGTTCAACTGTCACAAACTCGTGACGTTTATTACGGGCCTCACGAAAAGCTAAATTAAGTGTGTACTCCAGCTCTTTATCCAACATGATACTTCCCCTCCTCAGTTTCATGTCAGTTACGGTAAATCTTAATAAAACAACGGTTGCATCTGTAAAATTCGTTATTTATCAATTACTTCCATATTGCATGCCAGTGGATGTTCGTGCAGCCTGGCATAATCTATCAACATGGAAACCTTCGTTTCCGCGACATCTCTAGTAAACACCCCGCATTGCCCTCTACCTTCGATATGCGCCGTTAATGTCACTGCTGCGGCTTGGCGTCTACTCATGAAAAAAAATCGTTCTAACGCATTAATCACAAATTCCATCGGTGTAAAATCATCGTTATACACAAATACTTGATAAAAAGAGGGTTCTTTTAATGCCCTCAGTGCCTCTGGAACCGCCTCTGTATACTCTTTATGCAAGTCATTATTTTTCATGCTCTTTTACCTATTTTATAGACTATAAAAGAAAGAAAGCTGTAGTTTTAAAATATATTTTTTAATGTGAAAAAATGGGGTCGATTCGCGTTATACTTAATAATGTATCTGTACGTTATTTTTGATCAAATTATACACGAGAGGGAGAGGAGTAGGCAAGAAAAAGACCTCAAGCACCAAGCTTAATAGTATATCAGTAGACCCTCTCCCCCGACCCCTCCCCCGTAAACGGGGGAGGGGAGACCAAGTTCTCTTTCCTCTTAAAATTCAGCACCATTTATGAAGAAAGAAGATCACGCTCTTCTCCTCCACATTTACAGAGGAAGGGTGATTGCTGAGCAGAGAACAGTGAAGACGCACTCCCCTCCCCCACTTGTGGGGGAGGGGACGGGGGAGAGGGGGGAGTCGGTTTGCTCTCGATTTATAGGAGGAATCGGGGGAGAAGGCCTTCTTTCTTACACCCCACCCATCCCCTTCACCATCGCTTCCCCAAATTGCGAACAACTCACTTCCTTCGCGTCATTCATCAAACGAGCAAAATCATAAGTCACTGTTTTTGCGGCAATAGCACCTTCCATCCCCTGCACCACCAAATCAGCCGCCTCTGACCAACCCATATGGCGCAACATCATTTCTGCCGACAAAATTAATGACCCCGGGTTAACCTTATCTTGGCCAGCATATTTAGGTGCAGTGCCATGGGTTGCTTCAAACAGCGCAACACGATCGCCGATATTCGCACCCGGCGCAATACCAATGCCGCCCACTTGTGCGGCTAAAGCATCCGAAATGTAATCGCCATTCAAATTTAATGTGGCGATCACACTATATTCTGCGGGTCGTAATAAAATTTGTTGTAAAAAAGCATCAGTAATCACATCTTTGATAATAATATCTTTACCGGTTTTCGGATTTTTTATCACTTGCCATGGACCACCATCCAACGATTTAGCAGCAAATTGTTCACGTGCAACTTGATAACCCCAATCACGAAACGCACCTTCAGTAAATTTCATGATATTGCCTTTATGCACTAAAGTCACTGAATCATGTTCATGCTCTATCGCATATTGGATAGCACTTTTAACTAAGCGCGTGGTACCTGCTTGTGAAACTGGTTTAATGCCAATGCCGCAATGTTCTGGAAAACGAATTTTTTTTACTTGCATCTCTTGCTGTAAAAATTGTATGACTTTTTTTGCTTCCGGACTATCTGCCGCCCATTCAATACCGGCATAAATATCTTCTGAATTTTCTCGGAAAATAATCATGTGCGTCAACCAAGGTTCTTTCAATGGACTCGGTACACCTTTAAAATAACGCACTGGCCGCAAACAAGTATATAAATCTAATTCTTGCCGCAACGTCACATTAAGTGAACGAATACCGCCGCCAATTGGCGTAGTTAATGGCCCTTTAATCGCTACAACAAATTCACGCATCGCCGCAATGGTTTCTTCTGGTAACCAGGTATTTTCACCATACACGCGTACCGCTTTTTCACCCGCATAGATTTCCATCCAATGAATTTTACGCTGCTGTCCATACGCCCGAGTGACAGCCGCATCAACAACACGCTGCATCACGGGTGTGATATCTACGCCTATCCCATCGCCTTCGATGTAAGGGATGATCGCTTGATCAGGCACGTTTAAGGTGGTGGTAGCTGAAGTAGCCGTATCAACGGTAATTTTTTTTCCGTTGGCAGGGACTTGGATGTGGTGATATGGCATGGATTCTCCTATGAGACAAGGTCTATATACCAATGACACTAACTTATGTTTGCCATCCCTGTGCATGTCAATCATTTCGAGGACAATATGCTACTTCGATGTCATCCCGCAAAATGTCCGCCAGAAAAAGTTGAGCGAAGTTATTGTTCGATCGCGGACATTTGTGCGGGATCCGGTTTATACCTAGCAATTGCAATGTCATTTACCGGATCCCGCACAAATACCCGTGACACTACATCACTTCGTTCAAGAAACTTGAACGGGTATTTTGCGGGATGACATCTAATTGCTTAGTTATCCTCAAAAATAAATGCTACTATACTCAAAAAGAAATACAAGCCTTTTAACTTATTTTATAATTATGACAAAATGACCATCCCCCCCTCCCACATCATGATCGGCCTTTCTGGTGGTGTTGATTCCTCCATCGCCGCTTATTTACTAAAAACCGCTGGACACCGCGTCACAGCGGTTTTCATGAAAAATTGGGAAGGCGATGACACCGATACTTATTGCGCAGCGGCTAAAGATTTAGCAGATGCACAAGCAGTCTGTGATCAATTACATATTGAGTTACAAGTGGTTAATTTTGCCGACCGCTATTGGCAACGCGTGTTTACCTATTTTTTAGCAGAATATCGCGCTGGCCGCACGCCTAATCCCGATATTCTATGCAACAAAGAAATCAAATTTAGCGCTTTTTTAGATTATGCCAAACAACAAGGTGCTGATTATATCGCTACCGGTCATTACGCCCGTATCGAACAACGTGACAGCAACGGATACCTATTAAAAGGCCGCGATACCAGTAAAGATCAAAGTTATTTTTTACATGCACTCAACCAAACACAATTAGCCAATAGTTGCTTTCCTCTTGGCGATCTAGCCAAAACCGAAGTGCGCGCATTAGCGAAACAACTCGGCTTGAAAACGCATGACAAAAAAGACAGTACCGGTATTTGTTTTATTGGCGAACGTAAATTCAAAACATTTTTAAATGATTATTTACCTGCACAACCCGGACGCATTGAAACACCAGAAGGAGAAATCCTTGGACAACATGATGGCTTGATGTTTTATACGATTGGTCAACGGCAAGGTTTACACATTGGCGGAAAAAAAGGCAAAGCAGAACAACCCTGGTATGTCGCAGCAAAAGACTTGCCGCGGAATGCACTCATCGTCGTCCAAGGCGACCAACATCCGGCCCTCTTTCAACAAACCCTACAAGCCACTGCCCTGCACTGGATTAACTCGCCACCGACTTTGCCATTGCAAACTGCTGCCAAAATCCGTTATCGCCAAGCAGACCAACCCTGTATGATTGAATCGCTTGAGCCACTAGACGAGCAGCGCTATTGTGTGCACTTTGAACAACCGCAACGTGCTATTACCCCAGGACAATCGATCGTTTTTTATCAGGATGATATTTGCTTGGGTGGTGGTATTATTAGTTAAAGTGTAATAACCATCCTCTAAAAAGGAACAATTATGGACAATACTGCAACATTGATGGCCATCTCTCCATTAGATGGTCGCTATTACGAAAAAATGCACACTCTCCGTGCGATTTTCAGCGAATATGGGTTAATCAAATTTCGAGTTACCGTAGAAATTCAATGGCTGCTCATGCTAATCGAATTCGCCGAATTACCCGAGCTACCTGCACTCAGCCCGCATGCACAAAAATTACTAACCGAAATAATAGAATCTTTTTCTTTGCAAGATGCGCAACGCGTTAAACACATTGAATCAGGCATTAATCACGATGTGAAAGCAGTGGAATATTTTATTAAAGAACGTATCGCTGGCAATCAAGAATTAGCCGCTATCGCAGAATTCATTCATTTTGGCTGCACCTCAGAAGACATTAATAACTTAGCCTATGGTTTAATGTTAAAAGCCGCACGCACGCAATGTTTGTTACCCGCATTAGATGATATTATTTTCACCTTGAAAAAATTAGCACATGATCACGCCAACGTGCCAATGCTAGCTCGTACCCATGGCCAACCCGCTTCACCAACAACGATAGGCAAAGAAATTGCGAATGTCATTGCACGTTTACAACGACAAATCGATCAACTCAATAACGTCTTATTATTAGGTAAATTAAATGGTGCTTCCGGTAATTACAATGCACTCGCGATTGCGTATCCCGATGTAGATTGGCAATGTTTAAGCAAAAAATTTGTCAGCAAATTAGGTTTAGCTTGGAACGCTTATACAACACAAATTGAACCGCATGATATGTGCGCCGAATTTTTTGCGGTTGTGCAGCGCATTAATACTATTTTGCTAGATTTTAATCGCGACATTTGGAGTTATATTTCGATTAACTATTTCCAACAAAAAACCCTGGCTAATGAAGTCGGTTCTTCTACTATGCCGCATAAAGTCAATCCGATTGATTTTGAAAATGCTGAAGGTAATCTGGGTATCGCGAATGCTTTGTTTGAATATTTTATTGCTAAACTGCCGATTTCGCGCTGGCAACGCGATCTTTCTGATTCCACCGTGTTACGCAATGTTGGTGTTGCGATTGGTCATACCATACTTGCTTACCAATCCACCTTGAAAGGCATTAGTAAATTAGCACCCAATCTCCCTATCATTGCCGCTGATCTTGATCACCATTGGGAAGTATTAGGTGAAGCGATTCAAATGGTAATGCGGCGTTATCAACTCGAACAGCCTTACGAAAAATTAAAAGCCTTTACCCGTGGCAAAACTATCGATCAAAAGACCTTACAACAATTTATTCAAACCTTAGACTTACCGGAAGATGTCAAAAATCAGTTGCTGAGTTTAACGCCAAGTGGGTATATTGGTTATGCGGCACAATTAGCAAAAAGGATTTAGAGCATGGCGTCGCTTTACCAAAAACTTAAAACCAAGTTATATACCTGGCTAACGGTTGAGCCACCTACTACTGAGATGTTACCCTTTGACTTCGGCCGTTTACGCTACGAAGTGCGTCCAGGTGATGTATTACTAATTGAAGGCCGTAGCCGCATTAGTCGAGTCATCCGTTCGATCACGCAAAGTCCATGGACGCATGCAGCACTCTATATTGGCCGCCCTTCGGATTTTGAAGATGAAAAAATCCGTGATGTACTCCTCCAGCATACAGAAGGCAAAGAAAATGTACGTCTCATTATTGAAGACATTCTCGATAAAGGGACGATTATCGAGCATCTCAGTGCTTACCGACATCATCATATTCGCATTTGCCGGCCGATTGGCATCGCGCCAGCGGATATTCATTTAGTCATCAATTATGCTTTAAAAAATGTCGGGCAACCTTATAACGTAAGACAATTAGTTGATTTAGGCCGCTTCTTATTACCTTGGAGCATCTTGCCGCGTCGCTGGGGCTCTAGCTTGTTTCGTACATCTACCGGTGCATTAGATAGCGGTGTGTGTTCTTCTTTGCTAGCCGAAGCCTTTTCATCAGTACAGTTCCCCATTTTGCCTTTTGTAAAATCCGATGCAGAAACCGGCGTGGAAGTATTTCAACGCAATCCTTATTTGTTTACGCCGAAAGATTTTGATTTTTCACCTTATTTTAATATCATCAAATATCCTATTTTTAATCCAGAAGAACCGTTACCGTATTATCGACGTTTACCTTGGACAAAAAGCGGTTTTTTGCATCAAGATAATGGCATATTAAGTTTGCCTAAAAAGAAAAAAGTTAAAAAAGAAAAAGATGTGCCACCGAAAGAAGAGCCATGAAATTACCCAAACCATTATTCGATACCCTTGAAAAAATCACCGACACACCCGTATGCGTTCACGATTATCTCGCCAACTTAAACCTACCTACCGCCGCAAAAGACTTCACTATCTGCATCGAATTTTTAAAAAGCTATGCGAATTCCAAAGACACGTTTACGGCTTATCGCCGTGAAGTAGAACGCTTATTACATTGGAGTTGGTTAATCGCGAAAAAAAGTTTAGCTGAAATCACCCGCAATGATATCCGCGATTATTTACAATTCATTCACACGCCGCCGATGACATGGATGACCACCAAAGTAGTTGAACGCTTTATTGATGATGCACAACAATTACGTCAAGCCAATCCAGCTTGGCGGCCGTTTGTGGTTAAAATCAGCAAAATTGCACGACAACATGGAAAACTGCCGGATAAAGCGCAGTATCAATTAAGCAACGCTGCGATCTCTGCGGTGTTTGCCATTTTGAGTTCACTATTTACTTATTTATTACAAGAAGAGTATGCAACAATCAATCCTGTCGCATTAATTCGGCAAAAAAAAGGGTATATTCAACGCCAACAAACACGCAAGGTGACACGCAAATTAAGTCACACACAATGGTCGTATGTGATTACTACTTGTGAAGAAATGGCAAAAACCGATCCGCAACATCAACGCACATTATTTTTAATGTCTGCTTTTTATTTATTAGGTTTGCGTATTTCTGAATTAGCTTATAGTAATCAGCGCATGGCAACCATGGGACATTTCGCACCAGATAAACGCGGCTTATGGTGGTATACCACGATTGGCAAAGGCAATAAATTACGTGATGTTGCCGTGCCTGATGAATTATTGACTGCGCTGAAAAAATATCGTCTGACTTTGCAATTACCTTCTTTACCCCGACGCGATGAAGCCACACCGCTGTTTCCAAAATTAAAAGGCAAAGGGGGTTTAGGTACCCGGCATATTCGTAATATTGTGCAAACGGTATTTAATCAAGCGATTGAAAAATTACGCAGTGAAGGAAAAATCGATGAAGCAGAAGATTTAGCCACTGCCACTGTGCATTGGTTACGTCATACCGCAATTTCAAATGAAGTCGAATTTCGCCCACGTGAACATATTCGTGATGATGTCGGTCATGATAATCCGGCAACCATGGATAAGTATATTGATATTGATCGCGTTGCCCGCCATCGCTCAGCTCAGACGAAAAGGTTGAAAACCGTTGTGGTGGCTGATGTGGCTGAGCAAAAGCCTGTTGGGGAGTAACAGATTGTTGGGCTTCGCAAGCTCAGCCCAACCTACGCACTGCTGCGCAGCGGCCGCTCCCACAAGGGGCGTTGTTGAATAAATGGGAAAGTGAAGATATTGCCTCTCCCCTTGTGGGAGAGGCCGCCCGAAGGGCGGGTGAGGGGTGTATTTCCAACTACCATAGCCTACTCGTGAACGTGCCC
>DATAXC010000269.1:0-20997 GCA_036266895.1 Gammaproteobacteria bacterium | reverse complement strand
GCGGGGGTATCTCCAATAGCGGAACCATTCAAGGGAATATTTTTGCGATTCATATCCCCAATAGCAATGTAAGTCATATTGATCTGCTTGGTCAAAATGCACGGATTATCGGTGGGGTCGAAGCACCTGATACCACAGTTAATATTACGAATGGCGCGATATTTACTAGCGAGGGAAGTTACAACGTCGATAATTTTAATATTAGCTCAAATGCATTATTTAATATGGCAAATACCATTACTGTAGCTAACACAGTGAATAACTCAGGAACATTAGCCACAAATACTTTACAAGTAATAGCAGGAAACTACGCACAACAAACAGGAGGTCTATTTCAAACGGAGGTTTCGAGCATTACTCATTATGGTCAGTTATCGGTGAATAGCACAGCGGATTTATCACAGAGTGGCAATATTCACGTGCAAGTTGCCCAAAACGTTTTGCTTCATCAAGGGAACATATTGTCCAATATCATCAGTGGAAATACTTTCATCTCACCAACGGGTGGATTTAATGTAACTGACAATAGTTATATTTGGATATTTCTTCCTTCATTAAATCATTCAAACACCGGGGTCAATCTCACTGCAACGATTAATCCAGATGCTTATAATGTATGCCAAGGTACTTATTGTCAGGGTGCTGCAACTACTATCATTGGACAGATAACAGCAGGAAATCCAATCTTTTCTCCCTACGCTTCATTACCAACAGCAAATACATTTCAAAAAGCTGTTAGCCAAGCAACGCCCGAAATAATTAATGCAAACATTCAAGCCATTCAATTAATAACAAACGCTGTTATGGATATTGTTCCCATGTGGAGTACGTTGCATGGTAAGTCAGGAGGAGATGCAATGTTATATCCACCTGGTAAAGTATGGCTTAAACCTTTTATCGCATCGATGACACAAAATGAAAGTAATTCAGTAAATGGATTTAATACGCGAGCAAATGGCGTGGTTATCGGAAAAGATGTGCAATTAGCACAAGATTCGTTATTAGGAGGTGCTTTTTCGTTTAGTAGAAATGACATTCATGGGAACGCGCCACCGAGCGGTCAAGCTATTAATAGTGATGTCTATCAGGGAATGTTATATGGCGCTAAGCGATTTCCCAATCATGTATATTTCGCCGGACAAGGTTTAGTTGGATATCAGAATAATGATACAAAGCGCTCAATTCCTTTATATGCAAGTACAGCGAATGGTTCATTTAATAGCTGGTTTTCTAACATAAGAGCGCAGTTAGGGTGGAATGCTTATGCGTTGAGTCAAGATTTGATACTGACACCCGAGTTTGATGCGAGCTATCTTTTTGTCAACCAGGGTAGTTATCAGGAATCAGGTTCTCCCATGGATTTACGGATTGCTTCAAATAATAATTCCTCTCTTGTTTTGGGAGCCTATGGTCATGGCGCTTATCGACTGACAAGACTTAATTTGCAGGATCTTACCATAGCAGCTTATGCGGGTATTGCTCGCAATGTATTGAATAGTCAACCGCAAACAACAGCTACTTTTGTAGCGGGTGGTTCGAGTTTTTCAACGTATGGTGTGCAAACTAACAAAGTGGTATTTCGTGGCGGTATTGGCTTATCTATTGAAAACCCAACCAAACCACTGAGAGTCAGTTTAAATTATGATTTACAAACAAATAACACGTCATATAGCAGTGTTGGTGAAATAACAATTGCGTATAAAATATAATGCGCTTTTGTAGCCTATTAATTTGTTTGTCTTTATGCGGATGCACGATAACTTCAATACCTTCTGCTACTACACGTACACAGCAAGCTGCTCATCTTGCAAAAACGGTTGACTGGAAAGAATATACCATTCATACCACTCCGTTTATATTAAAAGCATACGGCTTGAGGAAACAAGACAACATTAAAATCTTAACAATTTATATAGAAGGTGATGGTTTAGCCTGGATTTCAGATACTATGCCATCTGATAATCCAACGCCAATGGTTGCTACAAGTCTTAAAATGGCTATTCACGATAAAAAAAATTATCCGATAGTTTATTTAGCACGACCTTGTCAGTTTGTATTCAATGAAGAATGGAAGGGTTGCCGCCCAGAATATTGGACAAACTTACGATTTTCGCCAGAAGTTATCAATGCAATGAATCAGGCTGTAGATTATTTAAAAAAATATTATCATGCAAAAAAAATTATGTTAATAGGTTATTCCGGTGGAGGAACGATTGCCGCACTGATTGCTGCCAGACGTACTGATGTGGTGAAATTAATAACGGTTGCTGCTGTGCTGGATGTACAACAATGGGTATATCAAGAAAATTTAACACCATTGAATGGTTCTTTAAATCCAGCTGATGCATGGAAGAATTTAGTATCTATTCCACAAATGCATTGGGTAGGGGGTAAAGATACTGTGGTTCCCAAGGAAGTTGCTTTTGCATTTGTTGAACGTTTTCCTGCAACAAAAAAACCAAATATAAAAGTGATATCGGCTTTTGATCATGTTTGTTGTTGGGCGGATGAATTCGCGGATTCCAGATAAACTCCGTTCATGTCATGCCCGCTAAAAACAGGCTGGCCTGACATCATTTCTTTCTTATTCGAAATTTGCATTTAAAGCATTAATCAAAGGCGCAAGTTCACGCTCATATCGCTGCCATCGCTCAATGGAGGAAGTATAAACAGGCTGACGCACTTGCGCAAAACTGGCTGTGCGTACTTGGCGCTTGGATCGATAAAAAGCAAGACAAGCAGGATCCCAGGCTAAGTCACAAAATTCAATAAGCCGCTTCACTTCTACATCCAAATGATTAACTACAGATTCATAAGTTATATCCAACCAAGCATCCGATGGAAGAATATGACGCCAATGATTCATGATACGTTCATAACAACGATAATATTGTCCGAGTTCTGTTAAATCGTAGGAGTAGAAATGCCCTTCAGTAAATAATTTTGTATAACAGGACAAACAAGTATCAATAGGATTACGTTGCACATGAATAATTTTAGCATTCGGAAATAATGCATGAATCAATCCGATAGCAATAAAATGATGCGGCATTTTGTCAGTAATGCGGAGCGCATCAGCAGAAAAACGCCGCAAATACGCTAAATATTTATTTGTAATAGCTCGACCTATTTCAGGCGATAATTGCAATATATTCTCAGGATAATAGATGGTTGTTTGTTGCTTTTTGACAGGCCATTGAATTAAATGATTAAAATATTTTAATTCACCAGCACCGTAAACTTGAGGATGGCTAGATAAAATCTGCTCCACGAGTGTGCTTCCTGAGCGCGGCATGCCAACGATAAATATAGGTAATGCGGATGGATTGGCAAACGCTCGCAAGTGTTCAATGATTTGCGGGGTAAAACACGCAATGAGTTTATTCATAAACTGAATCTGTTCTGCAATATTATAAGTAATACGTGTACGTTTTAAATGACAGCCCAGAGAAAAATACTCAAACGCTTTTTGCCATTGACCCATATCATCATGACATTTACCTAACGCAAAATAGAGGTATTCTAATTTACCCGGAGAAACCGCTTGAATATGATTATTCACTATAGCGAGTAAATCATTAAAACTTGAATTATCGGATTTGATCTTGCGTAATTGAACTAAACTATAATGCGCAAATATGCGAGTATCTACAATTTGATCTGCAGAAATTTTTAAAAGGTGTTCTTCGGCTTTTGATATTTCTCCCATCTCCATCAATACACTGCCTTTGCTGAGATATAAACCGGTATGTGTTGAATCGAGAGATAATGCTTGATCTAAATACATTAATGCTTGCTCATGATTACCTTGTTGATGATAAATTTCTGCCAAGAATTTATAAAATTCGACTGCTTGCGGATTGGTCGATATAGCTTTACGAATAAAAAATTCTGACTCAGCAAAATGATGCTGATTTAAATGTATTTGTGCCATGCCGTAATAGGCTTCTGCAAAGTCAGGTTTTAATTGTAACGCTTTTTCAAAATGCATTAAGGCATTACTACATTGATCTAGACCAAGGTATGTTAATCCTATATTACAATGCGCGTCGGAAAATGCAGGCGCCAAAATAATTGCTTGACTTAAATATTCCAATGCCTGTCTATATTCCTGTTGTAGCAAAAACAATACCCCTAAATTATTCAAGGGTTCAACAAAATACGGTGAAACAGCTATGGCTGCTTGATAAAATTCAATGGCTTGTTTCGTTTGACCCTTGGCTTTATAAATACTTCCCATATTATTAAGTGAACAACTCAATTGTGGGTTGATCGCAAGTGCTTGGTTGTGGCATTGCTCTGCTTGTTCATATTGTTTCGCATCATAATAAGCAATGCCTAAATTAGATAAGACAGTTGCTGAATTTGGGTCAAGTGCAACAGCATGCTGCCCACATTGAATACTTAAATGCGTCGCTTTTAATTGGCGATGCATCTCCCCTAAATTACTATAAAACAAGGCAACTTGAGAATTATTCTGAATTGCTTGTTCGATTAACTGTATACCTAAAGCGATCTTGCCAGCTTGATACGCGATAATCCCCAACAAATGCAGAGCATAAGCATGCGATGGGTTAGCTGCTAAGATACGATTTAAAATTATTTCAGCTTGTTCTAATTTATTTTCACTCTGCAGTTGCGTTGCCATATGCATCGCCTCATCCACTGACATCATGCACTAATTCCTTGCTTATAACGATAAGGAGCAACAATCTGTAATAACGGTTTTAATTCTTCAGAAAAAGGTTGCCAACGCTGTACTGATGTTTTATAGATGGGTTTTCTTACTTGCATTAAGCTTGCTGTTTTTACGGAACGACCATTTTTATAAAAGTTAAGACAATTAGGATCCCAAGGCAATCCTATATATTCGACGAGTTGTTTTGAAAATGCTTCATGATCAGCAACCATTTGTTCATAAGGTAAATTAAAAATAACTGTTGATGGTAAAACTGTATGCCAATGCTGCATAGCCTGCGCATATAAGACGTAATAATCACCCAATGCGGTGAGGTCATAAGCAAATAACATACTCGTCTTAAATAAATGAGTAAAACAAGAAAAACATGAGTCCATTGGATCACGAATGGCATGAATAATTTTCGCTGTAGGCAACATGCGATAAATCATACCAATATAAAAACAATTTGCTGGCATTTTATCAATGATGAATTGTTTGTCTGGCGCTAATGCCCAAGTTCGATCTAAATATTTTTTTCCTAATGCTGCAAATTCATCATCCGTTAATTGGGCTATCCATGTGTTAAATGGTTGTTGAGCGGCATGGCAAGCCTCTTGGATCACATCGTCTAAAATATTTAATTCTCCTGCACCATAAATATTTTTATGACTAGAAAGTATTTGTTCAATGAGCGTTGTTCCTGCTCGCGGCATCCCCACAATAAAAATAGGGCAACGCGCCTCTTTTTTTTCTGGTTTTTTTAAAAAATCTTGGGTAAAGACTTTAGGTAGATGTTCGACAATATCGTGTAATTTTGTTTTATTCCAGGGTTTTTGCAAATAATGCAACCTATTGCCTTCAGCATAGGCTTTAAAAGCACGCGCAAATTGTTGTGTATCATCAAGTGCTTTCCCTAATGAAAAATAATAATGAATACGAGCTTGCTGAGAACAATGATTTATTTTCGGCTCGAGCGCTTCAAGAAACATTAAGTGTGGATCATCTGATTTGTATGTTTTTATCAGCGATAAATTATAATGCGCCTCTATAAAATCCGGGTTAGCTGCAATAGCCGCCTCAAAATGGACACGTGCTTCATCAATTTGACCTTCCTCACTGTAGATAGCGCCCAGATTATTTTGTGCTTCTGCATGCTTAGGATTTAAATGAATCGCCGTTGCATAAGCACTTTTAGCTTGCTGCTTTTCACCCATACATTCAAGAGACGCGCCAAGATTATTCCAAGCTAAACCATAATTTTTATCAAAAGATAATGCGATTCGATAATATTGAACAGCCAATGCAAATTGACGATTGTCATTATAGACTAACGCTAATAGAAAGTGATTTTCTGAAGACTTAGGTTCTATACTGATAGCCAT
This sequence comes from Gammaproteobacteria bacterium, assembly GCA_036266895.1. GTDB lineage: Bacteria > Pseudomonadota > Gammaproteobacteria > DSM-16500 > DSM-16500 > Aquicella. The sequence goes on along the minus strand of DATAXC010000269.1, from coordinate 14,934 downwards.
GTTATGCGATGTTATAGCAGCTTCCCATTGCCCCACTCTACGCAATAATTCGCCCAAATTACGTTTATATAAAGCAACGTTAGGCGCTATTTCTGCTGCTTGCTGCATAAATTGAATGGCATCTGCCATATTATTTTTCTGAAGTGCCGCTAAAGCAGCGCCTAATGATGCACGATGAGATTCTGGATTTTTTATCAAAATACTGCGATATAGTTGCTCTGCCTGAACAAATAATTTTCGTTGTAATTGCAGATGAGCTTCGTGCAAGACATCCTCAACAACTATTTGACGTTCAATAGGCGGCAATGCCATCAGCATGTTTTTTATATGGGCTAAAGGAATACGCCAATCTTCCAGTATTTCTTGTCGAAAAAATTTAGCATTGGGATACCAAGGGCTATCATCTCGTTGCAAAAACCAACGCGAATCTGCGCTAAATGACAATAAAATCCATACCTCTTTACCCATGGCAGCAGCTAAATGAGCAATGGCAGTATCCACTGTGATCACTAAATCCAAACATGAAATCAAAGCAGCTGTCCGCGCTATTGTGCTTAATTCCAAACCGTGATAAGCAATCTGATATTGCTCAAGTTCTTTTTTTTCTTCCAAAGAAATATCTTTCTGTAAGCAAATAAAATCCAGATTGGGTTGATGCAATGTCAACAAGGCATGCAACGCAATAGAGCCTTTTTGATTCATTGGAATAAAAGACCCTCCTTTCCAAGCGATGCCAATACGTTTATGCATTGAGTACCCCAATTTTTTTTGACAAACTGCACGGGAATTCATGTCAGGAAATAAATAAGGAATCGATCTAGGAATAGTATCTATTTCCGGTTTAAACAATCTTGCTAAACCCATCAATGGACAATAATAATCACAAGAAGGCAAAGGTGCTCCGGTAGCAATAAAACTAATTGTATTACGCCATGAATAAAAAAGTGAAATTAATGCGGGTTGCATTTCAAGAAATACTCGGGCCCCTAATTGCACCAATAAAGGAATATAACGAAAAAATTGAATACTATTGCCAAGGCCTTGCTCAGAATGAATAAGAATTGATTTTCCTTGCAAGGTATCAATACTGGCAGATTCCGGTAGTATCCATGCACGGCTTTGTGGTTTTTTTTGTTGCACAAACGTATTACCTTGTTTCCATAAGTTGTTCTTGTTCATTCGTATGAACACCTGGCATGAGATAAGACAAGTTTTTCGTTTGCCACTCAGACAGTGAAGGTTTTGTAAATGTATTATTTTAAATTAATATAAATCAAATAGATAGCGATTTAATTGATTCTTACGGTAACTATTCAGCAGAATCAGTATTTTTAAGTGACCGCTCACTGACGTTCACGCTGAGGTATCCCCATAAATTTTTTTGTAAGACGCTGAATTAATTAAAGGTTGTAAAAAAGCCTTGCATCCGCTAGCGGCGGGCGTGGGGTTTAACCGCAGACGGAACTGCGTTTAAATCCCAACTTAAAACTCGTAATCTCAATATCGCTATCATCTAAACTTGTTACATTATGGCACTTGACCCTGGTGTCACACACAATATATCTGTCCCGTTTGTACCCCTTCCACACTTTTACTATAGGCCAGTGCCACAATTGATGCAGGTACAGGAAAAAAACCGCGGAAATAATCAGCATATTTATTCATGGATTCAGCTAAAATAGTTGGGCTCACTACATTAATACGCATGCCTCTCGGCATTTCTAGCGCTGCGCATTTGACAAAGCCGTCTAATGCACCATTTATCATGGCAGCAGATGTTCCATAACGAATGGGATCGCGATTTAAAATTCCGCTGGTTAGCGTAAATGAGCCGTTATCATTGATATATTTTAGTCCTATTAAAACTAAATTAACTTGGCCCATTAATTTATTTGTTAAGCCAATGGAAAATTGCTCTTCTGTCATTTCCGATAATGGACCAAAATGCACGCTTCCAGTTGTTGAAATAACAGCGTCTACTTTACCAACAGTTTTATACATCATTTCAATTGAACGACTGTCAGTAATGTCCACATTTACCTCTCCATGCTCACGCGCAGCTATCAGCAACGTATGGCGTTGTGATAGCTCCTTTACTACTGCTTGACCAATCATTCCTGTTCCACCAATAATTAATACTCTCATCGAATACCTCTAAGATTTATATGTTATATACCCATTACACCTCAAGATGCGATTTTTCTCAATCAGAACGTTATAACTTTTCGCAATCTGTATGTTAAAATCTCGCATCTTGAGGTGTAATGGGTATAAAAAGACAATTATTTTTAATAAAAAATAAGCATGATTATACTTCTATAACTTGTCCTATTTTTCTTTCCAGAGCATTCACATAAATATGGTGCGCTGTGACAATATCAAGCACAGCTGATCCTACAGCTTTAAAGAGAGTAATTTCTAGCTCAGTTTCTCTTCCTACCACTTTATTAAGTATCAACTCCCCAAGTTCTCCATTGAAGTCTGCTTGACTAATCATGCCTGATTTCAATGGAATAATAATATCACCTGCTTCCGCAAACACACCTTCATTTGTATCAAAAATAATTTTATCGGCTTTTTGCATAATTAATGCTGGCAGCTCTTGCATGTGAGGCATATAAGCCCCGATACCATTAACGTGAGCACCACTTTTCACTAATGCCCCATCAAAAACTGGTTTTTCAGAAGTCGTGACAGCAGTAATGATATCTGCGTCCTTAATTGCATCACTACTATTTTTTATTGCCACAATATGAGTAGTGTATTGAGCTAATTCTTTCTGCATGGTTGATGCAAATTGTTGAGCGCGTTCAAAGTTGATATCAACTACTCTTACTTCTGTTAAGTCTCTTACACTTAACATGGCTTCAAGCTGTGTCGCAGCTTGCGCACCTGTACCAAATAGCACAGCGATTTTTGCATTTTTTCTCGCAAGAATATCAGTTGCTGCACCTTGTAAGGCGCCCGTTCTCAACTGAGTTAAGTAGGTACCATCCATCATTGCGATGACTTCACCTGTGCTGCTATCTAACAATAACATTTTAGCTGAAATTGAGGGTTTATTAAGTGCAACATTCGCAGGATAAACAGAAGCTATCGTTTCGAAGTCCAACCCTAGCTTATCAGTAGTCTTGCGAAGTAAGGGTTCTGCTCTGGGTCGTCACTAGCAATGATGATGCGCTTAGGGAGATTAACGCTCTTGATTTTGGCTTCCTTAAGCAGTTTCAGGATATTTACAACTAAACGTGTTATTTCCAGACATAGCTAGCAGATTCTGGAATCTCATTATTTTCAATACTAATGGAAGTATGTTGTGAAGGAACTGGGGCTAATAAAGTACAACGTATAGTATGCTCGGTATAAGTAACTTCGGAGTGAGGACTATTTATTCTGTTCATTAATTTCTGATTTTCCTCAATCTTATCTTTCAGAGTATCTAGTAATTTTTCAATATCATCCTCTATCTTTTCACCCACTTTATGGTTCCATACGAATGAATAATCTACTTCTAAAATTTTTTCTCGTTGACGATGCGGGAAATTGTAAGTTCCATCAAATAAAAGATGGTAAGAACCATTAATTTCTATTGCTACCCAAGGCTTTTTGTTTTTAGTAATAACAATATCTACAAAAAAACCATAACAATAAATTTCATTCTCGAGTTGAAAATCCATGCCAGGATATTTCTGTGTAAATTGATTAAATTTATTTTGTAGTAGAGCAAAATATGTTTGATGAGAACCGCTGCTGTTAGGAGGCAACCAATTTTTTGTAATGATATCTTTAGTTTCTTCATAAAATCTTTTTACTTCAAAAAGGAATTCTTTAGTATGCTCTTTTTTAGCAAGTATGGTACCACAAAATTGATGTAGGGACATTAAGTCAATACATTCCCATGTTGCCACATTTAATTCTTTTAAATGATTAAAGAACTCTGCGGCAACCGCAGGAGAATAGGAAAGATAAAGAAAAGTGATAGCAATATTACTGATATTTTGAGGAGAAGGCTCCTTGCTCCATATATCACACGCTAACTTACTTATTGTTTCTTGATCAATAGCAAGAGAGAGATGGAATCCTAGTTCTATTTTGGCTAATTCGCTTAATCCATAGAGAGTAATAGCAATATGTGAGGCAGTAGGGTTAGTTGATAACAAGGTATCGATTAATGAATTGATATGAGTAGGAGAGACTTTTATAAGCAGATGGCCATAATTTGCCCTGGCTAATATACCTAATCCGTAAATAGCCATGAAAATATTCTGCGCAGAATCCAGGAAATTATCAAGGAGTAATCTATTTATTAATAGCTGCACTAACAACCCAATATCTTCAGGAACCACTTGTTCAAGAAGCTTTGTCCATCCTGACGTAGCTAATTCACCTATGCTATAAATGGTATTGGCAATCTCCTGGGCCGTGGGATAGGCTTTCAGTAAAATATTTACTAAATCCTTGATAGCTTGCGGATTAATTTTGCTAAGCAACGATCCTAAATTTGCTTTGGCTAATTCATTTAAACCATATATTGTATTAGCAACAGCTTGTGCATCAGGGTTTGCGGCTGGTAAAGCATGTACTAATGCACTAACATTTTCTGGTGATACTGTTTTTAACAGCCATGTATAACCTGTTTTGGCAAACTCACCTAATGCATGAACTGCACTCGAAATATCCAAGTCTTTTGGTTTAGGATCTGTAACAGGCAAAGCACTTATCAATAAGCAAATATCATCAGGATGAATTTCTGCCAGCAGCCAACCTTGACCGGTTTTAGCTAACACGCCTAATGCATGAAGGGTAGTAGCAATATCTTGGGAATGAAGAGGTCTGGTAATAGTTAATGCATCGATCAAACCTTTAATAGCTCGTGGATTAATGCCGCCCAGCAATGAACCTACATTTGCTTTAGCTAATTCACCTACTGCGTAAAGCGTATTAGCAATATGCTGAGCTTCTGGATGGCTATTAGGTAAAGCATGCACTAATGAACTAATATTTTCTGGCGATACGATTTTTAACAACCCAGTATAATCTGCTTTAGCTAACTCAGCTAACGCATAAGTCGTCATAGAAATACTCTGGGTAGAAGCACGTAAGCCAGGCAAAACACTCACTAAGAAACTGATATCATGAGGAAGGATTTCACTAAGAAGTGATTTATGACCTAGTTTAGCTAATTCCCCGATAGCATATACCGTATTAGAAATATCTTGTTCATTAAAATGCTTACTAGGTAAAGCATATATTAAATCTTTGATAGCTCGCGGATCAATCTTGCTAAGCAACGATCCTAAATTTGTTTTAGCTAATTCACCTAAGCCATATATTGTATTCGCAATCGCTTGTGCATCGGGGTTTGTAGCAGGCAAAGCATGTACTAATGAACTAATATTTTTTGGTGATATGGTTTTTAACAGCCATATATAACCTGTTTTGGCCAATTCACCTAATGCATGAACTGCGCTTGAAATTTCCAAGTCTTTTGGTTTAGGATCTACTACAGGTAAAGCACTTACTAATAAGTAAATATCATCAACAACAATTTCTTCCAGCAGCCAACCTTGCCCAGTTTTAGCTAGCATGCTTAACGCGTGAAGAGTGTTAGCAATATTTTGCGAAGTGGGATTGGTAGTAATCAATGCATGCACCAAATCTTTAATAGCTCGCGGATTAATGTTGATAAGCAGAGGTCTTAAATCTATTTGATTTTTTAAATCCGGTTGGGCTATTTTAGCTAACGCATCAATTATGTTCGCAATATTCTGAGCGCTAGGACGAGCGCTTGGTAACTTATGCACTAACGAGCTGATATCATTAGGAGATATTTTCATTAGAAGCCATCTCTGATGTGCTGCTGCTAATTCACCTAATGCACTTGCTATATTAGCAATGCCCTGAGCATGAGGCTGCGATATATATAATAACATTTGTATTAATATTTGAATATGTTGAGGATCTACGTTTGCGAGAAATTCTGGATGATGAGCTTTAGCGAATATACCTAAAGAGTAAATAGTATTAGCAATATCCTGATCTTTTAAATTTTCCTTATGTGATAAAGCTTTAACTAAACCACCAATAACTTCTGAATTAAGTTCCTTAAACAATAGTTTTATGTTAATTAATTTACTCATCGCATAGAGGGTATTTGCAATATCTTGACCATTAGGATTTTTGCTCAGTAAAATATAGAGCAATTTCTTTAAAATAAATGAACCTCTTAGATTTGGTAAACGATCTTGGTCATATAGTAAAATCTCTCTAGCATCTTGTAGATATAATTCACCAATATTGTAAAAAATAATTGCAAGTTCTTTACTTGAAGCTTCTTCCTCTAATTTGAAAAGGCTATCTATTGTTAATATTAAAATATTCCTTCCTAGTGTTTTGACATCTATTTCACGTTGATGAAGGAATTTTTTAGTATTCTTTAACTGTCTCCATAAATAAGATATTACATTGCCAGGCGTTTGCAGCTCTTTTCTCTGATTGAATGGATAAACTGCAAATAGCTGCTCATAAATATTTTCTAATGGTAATGGAGGTCGAGAAATATCATAGGCTTCTTCTAAAATATTTCTTACATTCTCAAGTAAAGAAGGTCTGGTTCTAACTCTCGCTTTCGCATGATTATATTCTGAACTTTCTCGTTTTCTTTTGTTATCATATCTGTTTGAGGACATTAGCTTATCTCCATTTCCATTAAAACCATGTTTTTTAGGCTAATTCTATTTGCAGGCAGTTCTAGATATTTTCTAGATTATTTATTTCAATAATAGTATAAAGGTTTTAGAAATTTTAATTTTTTTAAATGAAGAGATTACAATAAACTTATTTTAAGTTTAATGCAAGCCCGCAAATATTAATGTTGCGGAAATGGCTAAAATTGTGAAAATACATCTACGGCAGTACTTTTGGAAGGCAGCTTAACCGTTGTTTTAAATCCTAAGCTGTGATGTCTTTATTATGTTTGGTATACAGTCTTTTTCAAAGATGGAAAGATTCGGCCTTCAATCGCTTTAGCCAAGACGGTAGCATCCAACAACGAAAGGTTCTAATTGCTGCCGGCATCGGAGAGGCATAGATTTGCATCGTAGATTTTATAATTAGTTTTAACCTATTCGTTAAAAACAATAGTATCCTATCTCGCTCATGTATGTGCAAGAAAAGCATGCTCTTTTGTTGCCTGAATAATTTCACGATAAGTGATTACTCCTAGAATATCTTCCGCATGTTTTGATGCCATAGAATGAGTAACTAATATAATATGGTCCTTCATTAGATCTATATTTCTTAATAAATTTACCCAAGTTGTTTTAGCATCAATCCAGTAAAAATTTTTGCGAATTAAAAATTCAGGTGATGTATTTGCGATAAAAGCGTCAATGTCACTATTTAATATGCCCTGAATTGTATCGCCTTCTCGAACAATTACATATTGAATGTTATTTTCAGTTTGACATTTAACATACCATTCTTGCACTTGTTCTTTAGGAATGATTTTTATATTTTTTGCCATAATATCAACGGCGTTTTTAGCTGTTACAAATCCAGTTTCCAATCCCTTTGGTAAGACAAACCCGCGTCTAAATAATTTGAGCGTATAAATACTTTCGCTGCTTAGTCTCAATCGTATCGCATAAGCAATGGAAACAGTAATCATGATAGGTAAAATAGTTGCATAATCTCTGGTCATTTCAAATGTCATCACAATGGCTGTCATGATCGCACCTGTTCCACTTCCCATGACACCTGCCATGCCGGCGATAACAAATACGGCTGGGTTTATTCCCAACTGAGGAAAACAATAATTAAGAAATATACCATAAGCGCCACCAAACGTAGCGCCCATGAATATAGAGGGTGAGAACACGCCTCCGGATGCGCCTGATCCAAGTGTAAGACAGGTTGCGAGTAATTTACCTACGAATAGTAACAATAAAAGCCAAGGATTTTTTATTATAAAATGTAAAGCATCCTCGATGGTTGCATAACCAACACCTTCAACATAATAATGACCGAAATAAAACATGAAAAAATACAGCATTAAACCAACCAAGCCCATACCTGTCACGTGACGTAAGTATGGATTTTTGAACGTATGGATAAATAAGTCTTCACACCAATAAATTCCTTTAATGAACACAGCGGAAATGATGCCGATGCAAACTCCGAATGGAACCAGTAATAATAGAATAGCAAAATAATCATGGTAATTTTTTAAATAACTAGAATCTAGCGAAATAAGTGCAGGGGCAGTTCCAAAAAAAAGATACCCGATAAATGTGGCGGTGACGACAGCAATCGTTACTATACCTATACTGATTGCATTAACAGATACCATCATTAATTCTATAGCAAAAGCCAATCCGCCAATAGGCGCATTAAACGTTGCTGCAATTCCAGCTCCTGCTCCCGCCGCTATTAAAAGGACTCGCTGCCTGCTGGGCATTGCAACCAATTGCCCCAATGTGGAACCCAAAGCCGCGCCTATTTGTATGATAGGACCTTCTCGTCCCACCGATCCGCCAGTACCGATTGATATAGCGGATGTAATAGCTTTCACCACAGCAACAATAGGACGAATTTTACCTTTCTTATAATAGATTGCATACATGGCTTCAGGCACCCCATGTCCTTTTGCTTCAGGAGCAAAGTTTTCAACAAGAAATGTTACCAATAATGCTCCTATCATAGGTATAAAAATGATGGCAAATCCAAAAACAATAGCTGGTGTATGTTCATTTGCATTATAGAAAAAGTTCATGTGCCCAGAAAAAAATAAATTATGGATGAAATTGATTAAATTTCGAAAGAGGACAGCCCCAAAGCCACTCAGTAAACCTACACAGCACCCTATAAATACCATGTATATATTCTTTAATGGTTGTGGTTCATCAATATGTATGTCCATGCTATATCTCTATACCATGTATTTCGACTATGGTTCCGATAGGAATTTTCATTAGCATGTGCCCCTGAATGTTTGTCCATAAGCTCTTATTTTAGCACAGGATTATCGATTTTTCTCTACTTCCGAGAGGGCAGCGTTTTCAGATTATCTTTCTCATTCATGTTTTAAAGCTGCAATTTTCAAAGCTGCAATCAGCTTGTCATAAGCTTTAGTAAATTTAGCAACACCTTCATCCTCTAGTTGCTGCGTCACGTTATCCATCTGGATACCCAACTCGGGCAGCTGTGCAAAACATGATGCCGCTTTAGGAACATCTAATTGCAAACGCGCTTTTGGATCACCATGATCACGATACGCATTAAGTGTTTCAAGCGGTACCGTATTAACGGTTTCGGGGCCAATGATAGAATCAACGTATTTTACATCACTATAGTTTGGATTCTTTGTGCTCGTGCTTGCCCATAACAGTCTTTGTACCGAAGCGCCTTTTGCAATGAGTTGCTTGAGCTGATCGCTCGCAACGAATTCAAGATAAATTTGATAGGCCATTTTTGCAGAAGCGATAGCAATTTGCCCATGTAATTGTTTTGCTATGCTAGCCTTTTCGCTGTTTACTGTGCTTTGTTTCTCTAATAGAGGATCAATTAATACATCAATACGACTGAGAAAAAAACTGGCGACGGAAGCAATGTGGTTGACTGGCTTGCCTTGCGCTATTCGATCTTCTAACCCGGCAATATAAGCCTCAGCTACTTCACGATAACGACTTAATCCAAACAACAGCGTCACATTAACATTAATACCTTCGCTGATGAGTTGCCTGATAGCCAAAAGTCCTTCCCGCGTTGCCGGTACTTTAATTAGGACATTGGGACGATTCAGCGCTTTCCATAGGCGACGTGCTTCTGCAATGGTGCCATTTGTATCATGCGCAAGATGTGGGTTGACTTCTAAGCTGACATAACCATCTTTGCCCTGCATGCTGTCATAGAGAGGACGAAATTCATCGGCTGCATCCTGCACATCTTTTTGTGTCAATGCCGTGTAGATTTGCTCAGCGTCTTTACCAGCCGCTGACAGTTCCTTGATCGCGTCATCGTAATCCGTGCTGCCGACAATCGCCTTCTCAAAGATATCCGGGTTTGACGTCATCCCTTTCAGACAATCTTCAACAATTAGCTTTTTAAGTTTGCCGCTTTTAAACATATCGCGCTTAATATAATCGATCCAGATAGATTGACCTAATGCTTCCAGCTGCTGCAAAGAATTCGTTTTCATAGCGATATCTCCATTATTTCCTTTTAGATTTTCTCAATAATGCTAATGCTTGTTTTAATAACATTAGCCACCATAAACCCATATTTTTACATCACTAGCTCGCCGGGGGCGGACGCGCCAAAATCGTCAATGCTTATTATATCTCACTTCTCACCGATATAGCGATCCCAGCCTTGTGATTTGCAATATGCGTTTCGGGCGAATATTCTTCAACCTGACCTTGTTCATCTGCTATAGTAGGATCAACCGTAACTAAACGCATTAATGGATATTTATACGATTCTTGGATAGCTTTTCCTAAGGCTGAGACACACCATATGCTACAAGCCCAGTTTGCTCTGCGCGCCATTTTTGCCAATCAACATCAAAAACTTGCTACTAAAATTACCGCAAAAATCTCATCCTAAGTGTGATTTCAATATACTCGTACATACTTGGAAAAATATTCACATCTTGTTTTAATAAGTGCTGCTACTGCTTCTTGTACTGGATGAAATCTTTCTATAGTAGGTAAAGAAACAACAATAGCATCAATAAGTTCAAGAATACGCTTACGCAATTCTGGTTTAGAAAAACTGATTTCATTTGCTAACTTGTAAAAATTTACAATGCTAATATTGTTAATCTGATATTCACCCCCTAATTTCATTGCCATTTTTTGGCTTAAATCTTTATAGTAAATTGTAGAAATTAAATCATATAAAGGCGCCAACTGTATTTGATCTAAATATAAAAGTGAAAAATTCTTACCGTGAGCATCACAATTACCAATAAGATAATTGAATATAACTGCATCAATCAATTTTCCTAGATCAATGACCGGTATAGCGGATTGTATTCTTAAAAAATCAAAACATTGCTTTAAAGAAGGGCCACCTTCATTTTGATATTTGTTTATGGAAGATATACCCAGCGCTTGACAAAAATCTTCTTGATGGACTCGTTTTATTTCATTCGTATTTTTCTCTGAATTTATAAAAATACGATCATATCTTTTGATCAGTAAATAATTAATATCTTCTGCTATTTTTATCTCTGCCTCAACGACTTTTAAACCAATTGTTTTTGCCAATTGCAAGCAAAATGCTTCATTAAAAATAACACCATCATAACTATTAAAATCTGGCTTTAATATATGTGTGCTAGGTGCATTATTTAATGGAATAAAAATTTTTTCACCTTTAACATAGACTGCTAATTTGTCTTGTACACCCGCTAATGAAAGACGAACGCCCTGTTCTCCTGCTAGTAACGGTCGTGATGGCAATTCTCGCAACATGTTGGGTAATGACACAGTAGTTAATTCATGATAATGATTATCTTTTGGATTTAATTTTTCTCCTGCCGGAATAAAGGATAATGCCCCTGCGCATTCACCACCTATTTTCTCTAACATTGAAAAATCATTTGTCGCACTAATACCTAGATTTTTTGCAATTAACTTTCGTTGATTTTCTTCTGGTAAAATACCACCGAAAAAAGCTTGGCAATTTTTTCTTTTAAACGTCTCTTTCTGTAATGGTAAAGAGCAGGAAATACTGATTGCATCAGGATCAGCGAGCCAGTGACTTAAATAAGTGAAATTCATGTCGCCGTGATTATCTTGTACCAATTGTCCTACCATTTTTTCATGGAAATAGACATCAAGTGTTTTAGCCATTTTTACTTACCTTCAATGATCAATTTTATACCTAATGTTTTTAGCACTGTTAATACTTTTTCTAACTGACAAGTTGGTTTACCTTGTTCTAGCTCAATAATAAAACGTAACCCCGTTCCTGAAGTAAGCGCTAAATGACGCTGCGTTACCCCCAATTTTTTTCGCGTGGTTTTTACTATTCTGCCGATGGCCTTAGCGTCATATTGTTTATTGAAATGATTAGCCATAGTTATCCCCAAAAAACATGTTCCCGTACGGTAATATTAATACAATTTGCAGCAAAAATCAATAAAATATTACCGATCGGGTTTATTTTTAAAGGTTCAGCTTTAAAGCAGTAGAATATTCCCGTTTGGGAACATTTAGCCCGTGCTTTTACCGGTGGGTTTTGCTCCCCAAAATTCGCCTGTGGGTGTATGATATGATTTATAATCTGGATTGGCAGCAAGTTCTCTGTACATGACAAAATTTCATAGGCACTCCTCTATGGCTAATAATTTGGTCTTAGGAAGTCTAATTCTTACCAAACAATGCTCAAATAAATCCGGTCTGACAACCACATTCACAAGCGCTTCAATAAGATAATCTAATCCATATCTAAATAAACTTACAGCGGGTCGGCCATGCGTTTTAATTTTAATTGGTTGGCATTGTTCATGTTGCCATTCGCCAGTTTACTCATGTTCACCGTTTGGGTAACGATTAACGCCAATAACATTTTCACAAAACAGGTGTTCTTGCCTTGCTCCATCCAAAATGTCCGTTTAAACTCTCACTTAGCTCGCTGGTATCCATATAACCTCCTTTTTAGTCGATCGAGATTATATGTTTTTAATTATTTATCAGCGAGTTATAACTTCATCCAATTTTTGTCATGTACAGAGCAGCAAGCTACCTCTTGCTTGTAAATAATTTGTACATTTTTATTTCATAGTTGCTTATTTCAAATATCTCCTAGACAATACAATTTTTTAAATTAAGCAGAATTCTTTCAAGAAAGATAAAAAAATTAATAGGGAAAAAAATATGTCAAAATCAAGACCGCTCTACAATGCAATGCGTTACTCGTTTTCTTATGCTGGCCTATTTGGAACAACCGTTATTGCTGCAACAAATATATCATCCCGTTATCGTGATGATATTAAAAATCAAGATCGCTTCTCACAACATACGCGGCATCAACATCAAAAAAACATTTTTTCTGGTATGCATGCTCCATTTATTCCTAATTCAGATCAATTATCTTTTTTTCAAGAGCATTTTTCTCAATATGCTCATTTACTACCTTCTGCACTAGAGATTTTCCAAGCGCAACAAGCTCTAAAAACACCAGTAAAAATTAAATCGCTAGCAGATTGTCCAGTATCACTAGACTTTCAAAATGCTGGTACGCTTGCGGTAGGAGGAGCACCAGCATTACTTACCGCCGCATCCATAGTAAAACAGGATAACCAAATAACTTACATGATAGGTGAAAAAATTCCTATTGCATATGGGTCTGCATTTCATATTGAGGAAGATGCCGAAACAGAGATGCCTACAAATTACCGACCAACTACTTTCTTGGCTCAACAGGCGGTACGCGCAAGCGTTGGATATAGAAGTCTTGCATCCATTGAAAAAAATGGGTTCTTTCCATGGAGGACATTGGATTGGGCCGGCTGGGCAAAACATCCAAAAGAATGGATTACAGGAATAAAAGTAGCATTACCATTTCAACTCGCAACTATGGCTAGTCCAGAACAACGACAAGAAATGTTAAAAAAACTCGCTGCTCAATGCAATGAAAATGAAAAATTTTATGATGCTTTAAATGAAGAATTAAATGGCAATCTTTTAATGCCAGGAAAAGGATCAATTATTGTAGCGCGGAATGAGGAAGAAGTCGCGGATCTAAAAACACTCAAAAAAAATCTAGAAAAAGAAGGAAAAATATTAGATCTATTATCAGAAGAAGAAATGATTAAACGTTATGGTTTTGCACCAAAAGGATTAATGTATGGTGAAAAAAAACATGACAGAGTTTTATCACCTCAATTTATGGAAATACTAACGCAGTACATACAAAAAAATGGTGGGAAAGTCATAAAGGCAACGTTGACCACAGTATATGCAGATAATGAACAAACAGGAGGTATTGCTGAATATCGTACCACGGATGGGCAAAAAAACTTTATCCCATTTTCTCGTTTAATTCTATCGTTAGGTACACAACTTATTGTAAATGCAAATGATAAACCCATGATGAATGTTGTATCAGCCAGAGGCGTATCTGGTTTGCTCTATGTACGTGTACCAAAAAATTATTCATTTTCACCTGTCATTGTTTGCGGTGGGACAAACCATTTAACAAAATTATCAAAACCTGTTGCCGTTCAAGGAGATGATGGAAAACAATACGATCTTTATTTAATGAGAGCAACAGCTGGTGCTTGTATTACTCCAAATGTATCAGAAAAAGATACCGCTAATTATGATGGTACTATTGCATTAGGTTTAATAACATCTGTGCAAAAAACTTTAGGGGATGAATGCCAAGCTGAACCAATTACTATATATGGATGTAATCGTCAAGTAAGTCAATATGGCGAAACTCGTTGGTTGAATCCACTTCCCGGTATTTATGTTCAATATGGTGCGGGCGGCGGTGGCTTGACTCGAGGCCCAGATTTTGCAGTCAGACAAAAGCTAGAAGAAGAATCTAGTTACGTACCCCAATTATCAAACTCTAGAAGAGGTTTTTAATTAAGTTATCAAGGGAAGGAGAAGGAGGTCGCGTTTTAAATTGACCTCCTTAACTGGAAAATGGTAGAGGAATATTATATATACAAATAAAGGCACCCTTATTAGAACACAGGAAACTACACTATTCACCGCATTTGGTGATGAAAGTCAATTTGGAGATACAAATGAATAATAAACAAAAGAAGTAACTATATACTCGTACCCTACATCAATAAATTATTTAAAAAATAACTTGACACATATTTTTATGAGATCTTTTTCGATTGTCTAACCCTTCTCTAAACACTTTATTAAAACGCATTTAGGACTCACATACGATACTACGAATCAAACA
>DATAXC010000266.1:0-5523 GCA_036266895.1 Gammaproteobacteria bacterium | reverse complement strand
GCCCTTCGGGCACCCTCCCCCGTAAACGGGGGAGGGGGTAATAGATAGGGCAACGGTTTTTTCTCTGCTTATACGATTAAATCTGAATATTTGCCCCTCCCCCGTTTACGGGGGAGGGTGCCCGAAGGGCGGGAGAGGGTCATCACTACTTTCATGATATGAGAACTATAATAAAATGAAAAAATCCCCTCCTTCATCACCATCCCCTGCTTTTTTTATACGTTGGCGTTTTTATTTTGTTTTAATCCTAATAGCCGCCGCGGTGGCTGGGCTTGGATGGCGCATATTTGATTTGGCTATTTTAGATCAACATTTTTTGCGCAAGCAAGGTGATGAACGTGTGTTGCGCATGGTCAGTACACCCGCGTTTCGTGGCATGATTGTTGATCGGCATGGTTATCCGTTAGCTGTAAGCACCAGTGTTTATTCGGCATGGATTAATCCGCCTACTTTTGCGCCGGATAAAACCGCACTTGCAGCTTTAGCAAAAGTGTTGCAAATGAAGCCTAACGCTATTCTTGCGTTAGTAAAGCAAAAAAAACAGCGTGAATTTGTTTATTTAAAACGCTCGCTAGCGCCTGAATTAGCAGCGCAAATTAAAGCATTAGCTATTCCAGGTGTGTTTTTGCAACAAGAGCATCGCCGTTATTATCCCGAGGGAGAAGTAATGGCACAGGTGATCGGCTTTACCAATGTCGATGATCAGGGACAAGAGGGCATGGAATTAGGTTATAACGAATGGTTGCAAGGTGAGCCAGGTAAAAAATGGGTCATTAAAGATAGATTGGGACGGATTATTGCGGATGTACAACAAGTACAAGAGCAAAAACCGGGGCGCGAATTAGTATTAAGTATTGATAGGCGTATACAATATTTGGCTTATCGCGAATTATTAGCGGGCATTACCCGTTATCAAGCACGTGCTGGTTCAGCAGTGGTATTAGATGTAAAAACCGGTGAAGTGTTAGCCATGGTCAATTATCCTTCCTTTAATCCGAATAATCGCAGTGGTCAAGAAGCACGCGAGTGGTATCGCAATCGTGCGGTCACTGATTTGTTTGAACCTGGATCAACTATCAAAGCATTCAGTGTGGCTACCGCGTTGGATAGTGAACGTTATCAGCCAGATACAATGATTGATACACATCCAGGTTGGTTGCGCGTTGGACGTGAAACAGTCAAAGATAGAAAAAATAATGGCCCATTAACCGTGACACAAATTTTACAATTATCCAGTAATGTTGGTGTGACGAAAATGATTTTAGATGTGCCGCCGAATAATTTGCGTGAGATCTTACATAAAGTGGGTTTTGGTGAAATTACCGGCGTAGGATTTCCGGGTGAACAAAACGGTGTGTTAGTGCAGCCGCCACGTTGGGGTGATTTTACTTTGGCGACATTAGCATTTGGTTATGGCTTATCCGTGACGCCGCTGCAATTAGCGCGTGCCTATGCGGTATTGGCAAATAATGGCGTAAAATTACCGGTTTCTTTGTTGCGGCAATCGTCGATGCCAGTAGGAGAGCAGGTCATACGAGCGCCTATTGCCCAGCAAATGCTGGTTTTGTTGGAAAAAGTAGTAAGTAAAGGCGCAGGCGGTGAAAAAGCCAATGTACCTGGTTATCGCGTGGCAGGTAAAACCGGTACTGCACAAATGGCCAGTGAAGGGGGTTATGCCAGACGTCGTTATATTTCTTCTTTTGTGGGGATTGCACCGGTTAGCCAGCCGCGGTTCGTGGTGGCGGTAGTGATTCATGAGCCGAGTGGGAAGGAGTATTATGGCGGGCTTGTGGCGGGACCGGTGTTTGAAAAGATTATGGAAGGAACGCTGCGGATGATGGATGTGCCGCCGGATAAGGAGGCGGAAGATACCCGGCACTCTAACCCTCGCCCGCAAGGGGCGTTGTTGAATAAATGAGAAAAGCGAAGAGTATTGCCTCTCCCCTTGTGGGAGAGGCCGCTGCCCCGCAACAAGTGCAGGGTAAACTCTGCTGCGGGTGAGGGGTGTTTCTATAGAAAATATCTCTGTACACGATTAGGCCATGGTAGTTGGAAATACACCCCTCACCCGCCGCGCTTTGCGCGTCGGCCTCTCCCACAAGGGGAGAGGCAAAATCTCTCTAGGCATATTTATTGCGGGAGAGGGTTAGTGCGAGGCGTATGTATCCCCAAACAAAATATTTCCAATTCCTGCCAAACACTCCCCGTCACCACACCTTTAATCACATGATCGATCTGCATAGCGCGCACCAACGCCTGCCAACAATCTTGCATCGAGTGCGTATTTAAAAATTGCCGTAGCAACGGTTGTCGTTGTGCAAACACACGGTGTTTTTTCCAGAGTGCGTCATAGTTGCTGCCTTGTTGCAAGGCATGCGCCATTTCTGCCAACACGCGGAATTCGCGGGTAATCGCCCATAAAACAAGAATAGGCTCTATCCCTTCTTCCTGCAATTGTTGTAAGACATGGAAAGTGCGTGATTTGTCGCTCGCGATTAAGCTATCGGTCAAATCAAAAATAGTAAAATGACTTTCATCCGTTAATACTTGTTTGATATCTTCTTTGTTAACTGTTTTTAATCCTAATAATGATAATTTTTCAATGGCAGCCGCAGCAGCACTAAGGTTGCCTTCTACATACTCTGCTAATAAGTTGACAGCCTCCGCTGTGCATTGTAATTGCTGTTTTCTGGCGCGTTGGTTAATCCAAGCGGGTAATTGTTTGCGTGCGATCGGCCAAATCGGAATCAGCATGCCAATTTTTTCTAAAGCGAGATACCAAGCACATTTATGAATTTTGTTGTCAATTTTTCCTAAATTAATTAAGAGTAAATGATGAGGAGAAGGGTTAGTTGCATATTCAGCTAATATCGAACTGGCGGTTTTATTCGGTAGTTGCTCGCGAAAGTCTAATTCAATGCACTGTTTTTCTGCCAACATTGAGGGCGAATATAATAAGGTATAGAGTTGCTCCCAGTTAAAACCCGCTTCCGGTGCTAAACGAACGCGATCCGTAAAGCCCAGACGTTGTGCCGTTTTGCGAATAAGTTGCAGCACTTCCTGTTTTAGTAATAACTCTTCACCACTAATAATATAGACCGGTGCTAATTTGCCGGTAGTTAAGTGTTGCTCTAATTGATAATGAGGTAACTTCAAGGTTTTTCCTGTGCGATAACTAATTGTGAGACTTCTTTTGACGCGATCCGATTCATGACGGCATAAGCTAAAGAACGACGCATTTGTTGATAAAATAAACTTGCTTCATTGCTGCTGCCAAGTATTTGGTTGGATTGGATGGTGATCGTCCGTTCTTCGCTTAAAGTTTGCGGCGGTACTAAGGTTTTACCTTGCGCATTATTAATCATAAAGGAGACAGTGACAATCAACTTATATTGCCGGGTTTGCTGGGTGCCGCTAACACTTAAAAATTGCTCGGTGGCATCATCTTGTAAAATGACTAGCACGGTGCTGGCTTCAGCCGGGGTTTTAACTAACTGTACTTTAGACATTTTGCAATATTGCTGAATAGTGCGTACAAAAATCCCATAAGGATCAGGTGCCTGAATATAAAGTTGCTGTAAAGGAGGCGCTAATGGCATGCTGCCTTGCAAATGAAAGCCGCAACTGGTTAGTAGCATAGCGATGAATAAGCAACCTAGGTTAAAGAAAATTTTCATTTTTACACCACCACATTGACTAATTTACCAGGAACAATAATTATTTTTTTAATCGGTTGGTTTTGCAACGCTTTTTGTACGCGTTCATCTTGCTGTACTTTTTCTTCAATCAATTGCTGATTAGCATCATGCGGAACGGTGACATGACTGCGTAATTTACCATTCACTTGCACAACTAATTCGATGGTATCGATTTTAAAAATAATGGGACTGGCTTTTGGCCATTCCGCATCTAGTATCACCCCTTCATAATGTAACGCTTGCCATAATTGATGGGTAATGTGCGGGGTAATCGGTGCGAGTAAGCGCAATAAAATGCTGAAGCCTTTATGCAGTACAATCGGCTTAATATTAATACGCTCGGCATGGGTATCGGCTTCAGGTAATTTGTTTAGCAAGTTCAACATTTTCATACAACTGGATACAACAGTATTGAATTGCTGCCGCTCATAATCAAATTTAGCTAGCTCTAGTATTTCATAAATTTGTCGAAAAATATCGATTTGTGCAGGGTCAGCATTTTCCCAATTCAGACTGCCTAAACGATTTGATTTAGGCAAGCGGTTTTGCGCTTGAATAACGGTACGATGTTCATATGCAAATGCCCATAAACGTTTTAAAAACCGATGCGATCCTTCTACACCACTATCTGACCATTCCAAACTTTGTTCAGGCGGGGAAGCAAACATAATAAATAGACGAACCGTATCAGCGCCATAACGTTCAATTAATCCTTGTGGGTCAACGACATTCCCTTTGGATTTTGACATTTTTACGCCGTTATTTAATACCATGCCTTGTGTTAGCAAACGAGTAAACGGCTCATCACTATTTAATAACCCTTCATCTCGCATTAATTTATGAAAAAAGCGTGCATAAAGTAAATGTAAGATAGCGTGTTCGATACCGCCGACATATTGATCGACTGGCAACCAGTAATTCGCACGATCATCTAACATCGATTTGTTTTGTTTTTTGCAGGCTAAACGTGCGTAATACCAGGAAGATTCCATAAAAGTATCAAACGTCTCTGTTTCACGTTCTGCGGGTCTTTTACATTGCGGACAAGTCGTTTGATAAAATGCGGGTATCGATTTCAGCGGTGAACTGATATCGGTAAAGGTCACGTCTTCTGGCAATTTCACTGGTAAATCAGCTTCCGGTACCGGTACCACACCACAATGTGGACAATTAATAATAGGGATAGGCGCACCCCAATAACGTTGTCTGGCAATACTCCAATCACGTAAACGATAATGAACTTTACGTGTACCTAAATTTAATGCGGCTAGTCGATCGGCAATTTGATCGAAAGCTTGTTTGAAATCTAAACCAGTAAAGTCAGCGGAATCAATTAATTGACCTTTGTCAGTAAACGCATTTTTATCATAATGCCATGCAGTGCCCTCTTTTGGGATAATCACTGGTTTGATCGGCAAGTGATATTTCACAGCAAATTCAAAATCTCGTTGATCATGTGCAGGGACTGCCATCAGCGCGCCTGAGCCATATTCAATTAACACAAAATTCGCTACCCAAATCGGGATCGCTTCACCAGTTAATGGATGTTGCGCAGTAATACCTAACGGCATCCCAAGTTTTTCCATGGTCGCCACATCTGCTTCTGCTGTTTTGATATTGCGACAAGCATCAATAAATGTTTTCAGTGCGGGATTATGTTCTGCAAGCTGTAAGGTAATCGGATGTTGTGGTGCAAGTGCCAAATAGGTAACACCAAATAAGGTATCAGGACGCGTAGTAAAAACCACTAGCGGCTCTTGTTCTGCTACCGGAAAATGAATTTCCATACC
The DNA here is from genome assembly GCA_036266895.1 of Gammaproteobacteria bacterium. GTDB lineage: Bacteria > Pseudomonadota > Gammaproteobacteria > DSM-16500 > DSM-16500 > Aquicella. Next base: position 35 of record DATAXC010000266.1, on the reverse strand, counting down.
TTCCGAGCGGCCTATCCAATTGCGCTGCATGGTTT
>DATAXC010000260.1:0-4504 GCA_036266895.1 Gammaproteobacteria bacterium | reverse complement strand
CAGCATTAAGAACTAGCATGACAGGAGCAGCAGCCAATCAGGCTACAGCGCCTATCCCTATTCCTGGTCAACAACAGGAGCCGGTGCAGAATAACAGCGCAACACTAACCTTTAATGTTGAAACTCGTCCGTTTAGACATTCACCTCATACACCTTCAGATGCTTACACGTCACGAAACATTCAAAACACATTGCTCGGAAGGAACTTTGGCATTCCTCCTGAAACTGTAATAGATCCTCCTGTAAATTGTCATGCGGCAGCAAGGAGGGAAGAACATTTTGGCACAACGCCTCAAGACCAATATCAACCAATTGCATTAGGCTCTCCCGCATAGAAGATCTCCGCAAAAGGCGTTGTTGAATAAATGAGGAAAGTGAAGAGTATTATGGCCTCTCCCACAAGGGGAGAGGCAAAAGCTCCAGCGTATTGATTTATTCAACAACGCCCCCACAAGGGGGCAAAAACTCTTCTGTGTATTTTTTTTACAATTTACAGCCAATTTTCGTATCTTCAAGAAAAAATTAAAAAATCATCTTCACTTTAATGTTCTCTTAACATAATCTCTTTACAATATTTAACTAGGCATTCTAAAAAGTAATCGAGAAAAACTATGGCAGATTTTGCACACAAAATTGATATAGCAGCCTTAAATACAGGCTTAGCTGATCGTTTGCAAAAATTTGCAGATGATAATGAAGCGCATTTCGATTTTAAAAACCGTAGTGAACTTGCATTGCGTAAATTATGCGAATTGCCAACAACGGATCATTTTTTTCCTGAATATGCTATCGCTACGCAATTACAAATAGCAGACTTATTCAAAAAAGGTGGTAAGCGCATTAAAGTAGATAAGCATTTTGCAGCCACTTGCGAAGAAAACGCATTGCAAATTGCTTACTTATCTAATAAAGATGAACTGAAAGCAATAGCCCTCACTGAACAAGAAGCAGCGGCTAGAGAAGCCGAAGCTGCCGCTACAAAGGCAGCAGCACAAAACCAATCTGCATCCTTACCAGCAGCCCTCGCAGCAGCGCCAAAACAATCATTATTTGAGAAAATACGTAAATTCGGTTCTTGGCTTTTTCGTACCGAAACTTTTTATGATTTCGCCTTGCTGGTTTCTTCAGGATTCTTGTTCATTACCCGTGTTGAAGAGTATACCAAAGCACAATCCATGCTCAAATTTTTACCTGCATGGTTTAAATGGTTTGCTTTATCTTATGGTATTGAATTCATTTTTGAATTGAGTGTATTGGCCAAAGGCACTTTTTATCCCGAAACAGAAGAAGAGAAACAGTTACCTTGGTATAGACGATTTGTTAATACCCTGCTCAAAGGTAATCGTATAGCGCGCTTATTTATTTCCGCACTGTGGTTTTCATTTAATTTAATATCTATCATAAGTGCGCCAGGCATAGGCTTTTTGATTGCACCTATGGTTGTCGTTGCACTTAACGTAACTGGTTTATTCTTGGATGTAGTCACTGAAATTGTTACCAGTATACAAAATGAATATATTGGTAATAACAAAGCATTAAAGATGGTTGAAAATCGATTGGAAAAGGTGAATGAGATTACTTTTCTAAACGAACTCCATAATACCGCTAATCCTATTGAATCACTCGAAAAAGTGGCGCTCAGTGCATTATGGGTTAAAGCTTGCGACTTTGGAGATGCGTTAGTTAACTTAGACAGTAAAATTAAAGCACGCCCCAAAACTAAAATTATTGACCAATTACCTACTTTACTAGAGGAAAAAGAACGTTTACTTCGCAGCAATCCGTCTAATCCGCGATTAAAAATAGCTTTAGATCTGATAGAAGAAAAATTACGCTTAACTGTACAACGTGCGGAATTAAAAGAAAAAGCAACCATTTGGCACGCAATTGGTTCTAACTGTAACGGTATTATCGGTGCAGGCACTGTATTGCTAGGCTGCATTATCACTTCTTTTGCGCCCGCTGCTTCTCTCGTTATCATTGCAAGCGCAGTCGTTACATTGATTGGCGGTAGCGTGATGTCTGGATTTGGGATGAAAATGTGGAATATTGTACGCCCCATCTTGAGTAATGCATGGAATGCAGTGTGCTGCTGTTTCCATATTGCCGCCGATACGCAGCCGACGCTTCCAGCAAATTTACAATTTAATCGATTTGGACAACACCAACCTCTTGCGGTTTCTGTAGCAGCCGGTAATATGAATAGTGGTGGTAATGCAATGCATGGCAGTTCGCCAATGCAACAATCTGTTGCGGCAATGTCATCGTCGCCATCAGACACAGATACCTCAAGATCATCGACAGCACAGATAACCGAAGTAATTACGGCGTCTCCAGCTAGAACGATAGTCCCTGTATCATCAACAAGTCCGATACCTGTACCCGAACAAGAAACAATAGTTGTTTCTCAAGGTTCATTCTCTTCTTCTCACCAAAGAGGAGAATCTGGGGAAAAACAAACAAGTTCTTCAGATTCTCTTGATAAGGAATACAGTATTTCATCAGCAGCAACTTCTGTACCTGATTTATCATTGAGCGGAGTTGGGTCGCTACCATCTACACCACCAAAAAAACCAGTAAGTCATCGTGTTGGTAGTATGTTTGCTCAATCTTTTTCGCCCGGAAAAACAGCTACCGACAATGATGTTGCTAACACATCAACATCATTAAATTCTTTATCTATAATGCCAGCCGCATCTCTTTTCGGTATACTTCCATCGCAACCTCAAAACATCACTTCTGTTGGTTGGAAACAACAGCGGGAACAGTGTAGTGACATTATCTATCAGGAATCAAATCAATCGGGTGAAACAGATCAATCGTTTGTGGGCTCGCTAGAAAAACGTGTAGAAAGCTATTATGAACCTCCGCCGTCTCGGCAATCTTTGTAATGCGAAGCCCAACAATCTGCGAAGCCCAACAATAGCGGGAGAGGGCTTATCCTTTTACCACCTTATCCAACCCCGCCAACACTTCCAATAATTCGCGCATGTTGGCTAATGGCCACATATTAGGCCCATCAGAGGGCGCTTGATCAGGATCAGGATGGGTTTCCATAAAAATACCAGCAATACCAGTTGCTACCGCTGCTCTTGCCAATGCCGGGACAAATTGACGTTGGCCACTAGACTTACTACCACCGCCGCCTGGTAATTGCACAGAATGGGTAGCATCAAATACCACTGGACACTTGGTTTCGCGCATAATGACTAATGAACGCATATCGGATACTAAATTGTTGTAACCAAACGATACACCACGCTCGCACACCATAATTTGTCGATTACCAGTTTCCTGCGCTTTTTCTACAACATGCGTCATTTCCCACGGTGATAAAAATTGACCTTTCTTGATGTTCACTGGGATGTTGCATTGTGCGACACGTTGAATAAAGTTAGTTTGTCTGCATAAAAAAGCTGGAGTTTGCAATACATCAACCACACTAGCAACTTCTGCCAACGGCGTATCTTCATGCACATCGGTTAATACCGGTACACCAATTTGACTTTTAACTTCAGCTAAAATTTTTAAACCTTGTTCTATACCTGGACCACGGTAACTATGTAAAGAGGTTCGATTCGCTTTATCAAAAGAAGATTTATAAATAAACGGGATTTGTAGTGCTTGTGTAATCGCTTTTAATTCACCAGCAATATCCAATGCTGATTGTTCACTTTCAATTACGCATGGGCCAGCAATTAGAAAAAACGGTTGTTCATTGTCTACGGTGAAATTGCATAAATTCATAATGTCCTCACTAAGAAAAACAACCCCGGATTCCGCTGCGCTCCATCCGGGCTACGGCAATGGTGGGCACACGATACGCTACGGCACAATGTTGGTGGGCACGCTACGCTTTGCCCACTCTACGGTACTATTTTTAAAACTAAATCATTTTTTTTATGATAATTAATCGCTGCTTGGATAAAATGGGTAAATAATGGGTGGCCATCCCGCGGTGTTGAGGTAAATTCAGGATGGAATTGACAACCAATAAACCAAGGATGATTCGGTAACTCAATTAATTCTACCAATTGATCTTGCACTGATCGGCCAGATACTTTCAAACCCGCTTTTTCTATTGCAGATAATAAATTATTATTCACTTCATAACGATGCCGATGCCGTTCAATAATCGTATCTTGCTTATATAATTTTTGCGCTAATGAGCCTGGCGTTAATTGACAAACTTGTCCGCCTAAACGCATTGTTCCGCCCACATCCGATTTTTCATTACGTAGTTCGCGCTCGCCAGTATGATTAATCCATTCCGTCACTAATGCCACCACTGGATACGGCGTTTCAAGATCAAATTCCGTGCTATTGGCGCCTGGCATGTTTGCAACATGTCGCGCATATTCCACTATCGCAATCTGCATGCCTAAACAAATTCCCAAATACGGTATACCTTTTTCACGTGCATATTGTGCAGCTAAAATTTTCCCTTCTATGCCACGTTTACCAAAACCGCCTGGCACTAAAATCGCATCATGGTTCGCTAATA
>DATAXC010000249.1:0-5183 GCA_036266895.1 Gammaproteobacteria bacterium | reverse complement strand
CATTAGTATAAAGTCAACAAGTCAAGCATGACCCGACATAAATCATGCCAATGAGATGACTTTATTGCAATATTATTTTATACGTTGATGTTGAATGGCAAAAGTCGCATAAAAGTGGAAATATTCCTGAATCTGCCTAATTTTTCTCTAATTCTTCCACGGCATGATCCAATTGCTGAATAATCGTATTCAAATCATTAATCCAATCTTGACGATCTGTGCTAGATGCATTTTCTTTTTGCAGCCTATCTATTATTCGCGAAATTTTTTTATTGGCTTCAATTAATAACTCAGCAATATGTTTGCTGCCCATGATAATGCTCCTTTAAGGTCTGTTAGTTTAAACACCTAAAATTGAAACGCTTTGGGTATAAGCACGATTTTCATTTAGTAGAGGAGTAGTTTTTAGTATAAAACATTTTTTAGGATATTCCAAATGTTCATTATTCTGGCAATATTTTATACTTGACATAGATGTTTTTTGCTATCAAGCTTCGAAAGTTTGTATACAAATAAATAGGTAAGACGCGAAGTTGTTTGTAGTGTTTATTAAACTTATAAAAAGAAGGAGTGTATGTTATGTTTGGTCATGACCTTGTTCGCTTTTCAGTAGATGAAAAAAAACCCAAGTTCTCTTTTGAAATTAAGCCTAGTCGTTACCAAGCGGAGTTGCTACATCGGCAAACCGTCCTTGAAAAATTAATAGCTGATCATAAAGTTAATGGTAAGACCGAGCTGGCAAACGCTGAAGCCATTCTGACTGCTTGTGAGCAATTAAGTAAAAAAACCTTCTGTACAATATCGGTGCCTAGACGTATTGAAATGTTGTGTATAGCTACGGATTCATTAGATATTGGCCAACGTGATCATAATTATTATGAGCCACAATATATTTATGCTCAATGCGAAAAAAATCTTCTTGAGATCACACAGCATTTAAAGAATATAGAAGAATTTGAGAGAAAATTAGAAGAATTCCGAAAAAAAAGACAAGAAGCAGCAGAAAATAATCCAGAGTTTATTCAGCAATATCAATTTGCTTTTAAAGAATTTCAAAAAAAACAAAAAGAAATACAAAAAATAAACCCAGATTTTAGTTGGCAAAACCAATCTGTTCAAGGATTTGCTGCGCCTGAAGTTTTAGCTGAGCAATTTATAGTTGGTTTAACAGATGTAGAAATTCGTAGTTCTGTTTGGTGGATGTCAATAGAAACTATGTTAATGATGCTTGATTTGGCGACTTTACGTTTAAATAATATGGCTGAAATGACACAAGAAGAACGGGAGCTAGCAATAAAGATTAAATTACATTGGGAATTTGATGAGTTAGAAGCACGCGTTAAAAATGCTTCTAATCCAAGAGGAGATGCTTATTACTCAACTCCTCGGAGCAAAATAGCTAAACTAACTTTAGATATTGTGGATTTTTACAAGAAGCAGGAAAATGTGAATCTTGTTTCGCTAATGGAATATTTACGAGTAGCAGAAGCTATAGATGGATATCGCCAAACTGCAACTGATTTTGAACGAAATTTGACAGAGTTGCATGATAAGAAAACAAAAAATGAGATTTCAGATAAAAATTTCATACAGTGTATTAGTGATATTTTAAGGAAAGATCAAACATATCGAAAGAAATTGCGTGAAGAATCTACTCTAGCCCGCCGCGTTGCTGAAAGGCGTCTTGCTGCTATTGGGTCAGCACTTGTATCTTCCGAACCTCGTCCGAATCTCAAAACATAGATAGGTAAAGATGCAATCACTTAGCAATGTAAGACGGAAAAAAGATGTATAGCAGCCAGATTTACCCGTACCAATGTTGGGGCCATGCTTGACTTGTTGATATTTTGGGAATGGTATAAAGTCAACAAGTTAAGCATGACCCAATGGCACTAATTTAAGTTTGCCATCTCTATGCATGTCAATCATTTCGAGGACAATATGTTACTTCGATGTCATCCCGCTAGAGGAGCATCTTGTCATCCCGCAAAATGTCCGCTCAGGAAAATCGAACGAAGCTATTGCTCAAGCGCGGACATTTGTGCGGGATCCGGTTCTTACCTCGCAATTAAAAGGACAACACCGGATCCCGCACAAATACCCGTGATACTACATCACTTCGTTCAAGAAACTTGAACGGGTATTTTGCGGGAGGACATCTTATTAGTTAGTTGTCATCAAAATGATTGACATGCACAGCGATGACATCGAAGTAACATATTGTCCTCGAAATAACTAACATGTACAGGGAGGACATCTTATTAGTTAGTGTCATCAAAATGATTGACATACATAGGATAATCAGCTTAAGTTAGTGCCATTGAAGCATGACCCGATATGACCCCGACATTATTCTTCCTCTCTCTTCCTATACATCACGCCAATGCCGCCAATCAGTTGTATAGCTTCTGCTTGTCCTGTAGCACAAGCTTCTGCAAATAATGCGCGCTTTAATTCGCGATCTTCACTTTGAATGCGGATTTTGATGAGTTCATGGGCTTGCAAACCGCAATTGATTTCTTTAATAACGTTTTCTGATAAGCCGTTATTACCGATAAACACAATGGGTTTTAATTTGTGCGCTTTCGCTTTTAGTTGCTGTTTGATTTTAGGGGTCATTGAAGCCCAACACTCCTGTTTGTTTTAAATTGGTGGACATATTGTCAGAAAATTGGAACCAATTCAATGCTTGATTCTGATCATTTCTTCGTTCAGTCGATTGCTGTGCGCCATTCATGCTAGCTTTGACCCTTTGTTTATTTCAATAAGGTGCTGACATCGAAGTAGTGTCAACCCAGATTTGCATTAACCCATCTCATCTTATGAGATCTCTTAAATATCTGAATAACGTTTTTTCTGCGCCTGTATTCTTACCTGATTTGCGATTATGTTGCGCTTTTCGGATTAGTTGTCGCAGTTTCTGTCGGTCTGTTTCTACATACAGATTTAGAAATGCTTGTACTGCATCGTCTCCTTCATTGATCAATCGTTCACGCCATTCTTCTGCTTGTTGAAATTGTGCTGTTACCTGCATGTTGGTTAGTCTTGCATTTTTTATTGCGGTTTGAATGGGTTCAAGCTCTATAGTTCGCATTAACTTACCTATAAATTGCAATTGTCTGCGCTTAGCCTCCCGCGATTTTAAGTTACGAGCGAGAGTGATCGCTTGGATCAGTACATCTGGCAATGGTATTTTATCTAGCTGTGACTGTGACATGTCGACCAGCGTTCCACCAATTTTTTGAAGCGCAGTCATTTCGCGTTTAAGAGTCGATCTGCTTATCTCATCTGGCAATTTATTGTCTGATTGTGGCATTTGAAGGCATCCAATATTTCTGAATAGAGTAACAGAGTGCGTCAAGTATTTCCTCTAGATAAAAAAGCCACTTAGGCGGCGTCAATCATATTGGATAAGTAAATGATTGAATTAAATAAATATATCGAATGTGATTATCTAGGATACCCTGAGACACAACCTCGAACAAGCAAAACAACAATCAACAGCACTGCAAGAGCGAGAAAAAATCGAAACCGAGAGGTACAAGGAAAATTTAAAGTTCACTAAAATTGCAGCATGGACTGGAATGATTATTGTCATCAAACCATTCTATTAGCTTTGACCTGCCTCACCTAGATCGAGATAGTATTTGCTATCATGATGCGCTGCTCGGATGTATACCTCGCAACAGTCACCACGATACCTTGCCAAACCGCTTAAAGTATTCAAAGCTTCACGTATTGATTGCTCTCTAGGTGAGTTTCCTGAGAATTCATAAAAGTTTGCAATCAACCAGTCTTTAAACTGCCTACCATCAAGCCGTCTAGTTTCACCTGTGTTAATGTCTTGAGCGTATACAGCAGCGTTCTTGTCGTGAAATAGTTTTACCCGTGTTCTAGTGAAATCAACAAGAGCGGTTATTTGTGATTTATCACCTGACGCTTCTTCAATGTTATCGTCATTTTTTTCGATGGAAATCATTGGAAGCTTGTAAATATCATCAAGTGTTTCATCAGAGTTCAATGCATGCCAATCAACAAAATCTCCTTTGTCTGGCAAGCGTAAAGATTCAATATCAATCACTTTTATGTCACAATTTAATGGAAGTAATTTTTTAATTAATGAATCTTTAAACGATTTTCCTGACGCATCATTGTCAGGCCAGATGATGACGGAACGCCCAGCTAATGGCTGCAAATCTGCTTTATCGACAGAGTTTGCGCCGCCTGTAGTAGTTGATAGTGCGCCGAGTCTCCCCAGACGATCAACGCACCATTCTCCTTCAGGTATAATTACTGGGCTTTTTTCTTGAGATAAGAGTTTGTCTAAGTTGTATAACGGCTTTCCATTTACATAGTTTGGTTCTTCAAGCATATAGCCGGTTATTTGATGTTTGTCGAAAAAATTCCCGTACTGAGTAGTGTCGAGCCATACGATCCTTCTTATGGGTAAGAGATTAAGGCTTGGATTGTATAGGATTTTAATGTACATTGCAGTACATTCGCAGTATTTTAATGGTGTATAAAACATGTCCAATAGTAAAACCGCTACTCTAACTTTTCGCATTATGCCGCAGCTTAAAAAGGCTCTATGCGAGGCTGCAGACCGTGAACACCGTTCCATAGCAAATATGGTAGAAGTTTTGATACGTGATTATTGCGTGAAAAATGGAATTGATATTTGTGAACAGGATGAGCTAGTGATTGCTACAACTGATGATGACGAAAGGACTAAATGATGATGGCGAAGAACGACAAATCCCCTAATGGTGCCAACCTAGGTTTTGAGGCTGACATGTTCAAGGCTGCAGATAAGCTTCGCGGTAATATGGAACCCTCTGACTACAAACACGTTGCTCTCGGACTCATCTTTCTGAAATACATCTCAGATGCGTTCGAAACGAAGCGCAAGGCTTTGCTAGCTGAAGACCCGCATGCGGCAGAAGACAAGGATGAGTATCTCGCGGAAAATGTGTTTTGGGTGCCTAAAGAGGCGCGTTGGTCACATCTGCAAGCAAATGCCAAGTTGCCTACTGTTGGTACATTAATTGATGATGCAATGCGTGCCATTGAGAAAGATAACGAGTCGCTCAAAGGGGTGCTGTCCAAGGACTACGCTCGTCCTGCACTGAATAAGGTAATGCTTGGTGAACTGATTGACCTCATCTCTGGCATCACGCTGAACG
>DATAXC010000236.1:0-20604 GCA_036266895.1 Gammaproteobacteria bacterium | reverse complement strand
AGCAGCTTAAGAAAAATAAATTATTCTTACTGCATCATTATTTCAATCAAATTCAGCTGGATTTTGATGTCCACCATAGTCATCCTTTAACAGTGATGATAGGGGTAATAAATGAAAATAGTAAAACTATTTTTTTTGATGTTAATACAATAGATAAATTGCAGAAATTATTTGCTGTTATTTTGCAACCTATCATGGATGATTTGCGAAACAAACGAGCTTGGCAAGGAATAGTTGATATAAAACATAGTATTAAAGTCCAAGCGTTGTTTGTTAAAGAGGTAATGAAAAGTTATTTATTTCGTATGATTTCTGCTTGGAAAGAGTGTGCGATTCGTCGAGATGAATCAAAAAATACAGCAAAGTCATTTGCGTTGCTATTGTGTGCAGTGGCAGATAGTCTAGATGAAAATCAATATGATGCTGAAAGTATTTCTTTTCAATGGCAAGATCCGCATGCACTGAATGAAATGTTAATAAAAAAAATATTAGATGTGATCAGTAATGAGAGTAGTAAAGTAGAAGTTGTATCAGATAGGAATGCTTTATGTTTGATTTATGAGAATATTTTGTCTTTGTTTTCTCACGAATTTAAACAAAAAACCTTCGTTTGGAAGGGTTTGCAAGATGCGCTGCAAAAGATTGGTCTTGAATTAAAAAGTGAAATGGGTGAGTCGCAACGTCATTTGCATGGCGCAATTGAGCAGATTGTTAATGCATTGAATTACCAAGACCAGTTATTATCTATAGTGTGTACTGTATGTGGTAAAAATGATTTTGATGAAAGGCAACAGGCATTAATTAGCGCAGTCGCTTCGATAGAAGAAAGAATAACAACATGTTTAACAGTAATAACCAAGTTAGAAGAAATAGAAATAGAAAGAGAAAGAGAAGAAAAAGCCAGAGAAATATTATTAAAATCGAAATCAGATAGTGAAGTGCCATTGCAACGGGCACAGCATTCTAAGTCACGACCCATTAATGTGCCACGCTTACCTCTAGAAGAACTAACCAGAAAAAACTTTTTTGAAAAATCATCACCAGAAAATTTATCGCCAGCATTTAAAAGTACTAGTTTGCCTACATTTTCTTCGTTTTTTACGCCTCGTGGTTTTACTCGGCGTGTTTGTAGGTTTGATTCCCAGCAATCTACTAGTCATGCTACGCATGATATGCGTTATTATTTAAATAATGTCAATAGCGTGCTAGCTGTATTTAATGCATCATCAGTCGCGCCACACAAAACAGCAGCACCTCCACTACCATGACCACACCAATCATCGCAATCGCACCCATGATGGATTATACCGATAAACATGATCGGTATTTTTTGCGATTAATTTCTCCTAACGTGCGTCTCTATACAGAAATGATTACCATGCAAGCGCTTATTCATGGTGATGCAACACGTTTTTTGGCCTTTGATCCAAGCGAGCATCCAGTCGCGCTGCAATTAGGCGGCAGTGATCCTGCATTATTAGCGCAATGTGCAAAAATGGGCGAAGCAGCAGGGTATGATGAAATTAATTTGAATGTAGGTTGCCCGAGTCCGCGGGTAAAATCAGGCCGTTTTGGCGCTTGTTTAATGTTAGAACCTAACTTAGTAGCAGATTGTGTTGTTAGTATGCAAGCACAAGTAAAAATCCCCGTGACAGTAAAATGTCGTATTGGTGTAGATGAGCAAGATAGCTATGAACGTTTACATGCTTTTATTCAGCGCCTAGCTGTTGCAGGTTGTCGCACCGTCATTATTCATGCACGCAAAGCGTGGTTATCGGGATTAAGTCCTAAAGAAAACCGTGAAATTCCGCCTTTAAATTATGGCTGTGTCTGGCAAATTAAGCGTGATTTTCCCAGCTTAACCATAATCGTTAATGGCGGTATTAAAACCATAGCAGATATTGATGCGCAGTTGCCGCATGTCGATGGGGTGATGATAGGGCGAGCCGCTTATGCGAATCCGTATTGGTTGGCGGAAATTCAAGCGCGTTATTTTCAAGAAAATAATATATCGCGTTTGGAAGTGATTCAGCGTTATATTCCTTATATACAAGCGCAATTGCAAAAAGGGGTTAAATTAACGGCAATGACGCGGCATATTTTAGGATTATACCAAGGCCAACGCGGTGCAGCGTTATGGCGGCGACATTTAAGTGAAGAAGCTGGTCGCGGAACGGGCACAGATGTCATTTTGCAAGCTTTGGAAAAGGTGATGAGTACCGCCTCTCCCCTTGTGGGGGCGTTGTTGAATAAATACGCCTAGAGAGCTTTTGCCTCTCCCCTTGTGGGAGAGGCCGACGCGTAGCGGCGGGTGAGGGGTATTCGTGCTACGCATAAACACTCTCGAAAAGTAATGGAGCAAGGATTTATGACTGATTTACAAGTGGTAGTAGGCTTAGGTGAAACCGGATTGTCTTGCGCGCGTTATTTTAAAGCGCGAGGGTTGCCATTTGCGATGCTGGATTCTCGCTTAGAGCCCCCGCACTTAGCAGCGTTTCAACGTGATTTTCCTGGGGTTAAAGTATCAGTGGGTCAGTTGAATCATGAGTTGCTTAGCCAAGCTACGCGGATTATTTTAAGCCCAGGCGTAGCACTGTCTGAACCAGCTATTGTTGAGCAAATCAAACGAGGTACGCCAGTGATGGGTGATATTGAATTGTTTGCTGAAGCAGTATCCGCACCAGTGATTGCGATTACCGGTACTAACGCAAAAAGTACTGTGACCACTTTAGTTGGTTTAATGGCGAAAAAAGCCGGTAAAAAAGTACAAATGGGGGGCAATTTAGGGACACCAGCGCTGGATTTATTGGCAGATAGCGCAGCGGATTTATTTGTTCTGGAACTCTCTAGTTTTCAATTAGAAACCACTACCTCATTAAAACCGCAAGCGGCAACCGTATTGAACATTAGTCCGGATCACATGGATAGGTACCATACGTTAGCTGATTATCAACAAGCCAAACTTCGCGTTTATCAACATGCTCAATTAGCGGTATGTAATCGAGATGATTCCTTGACTGAATGTCCAGCAGGTATCGCACAAGCAAAATATCATTTTACTTTGCAGGTGCCGCGCCAACGAGAGTTTGGTTTGAGTTATCAAGGCAGCGAAGCTTATCTGGCGCATGAAAACCAATTATTACTGGCAGTTCGCGAATTGCCGGTGGTAGGTAAACATTATCAAGCGAATGCTTTAGCCGCATTAGCGATTGGGCATGGCATTGGTTTACCGCTAGATGCGATGCTCGCTGTGTTACGGGAATTTCAAGGTTTACCACATCGCTGTCAATTTGTACGTGAATGGCAAGATGTGCGTTGGTATAACGATTCGAAAGGAACGAATGTCGGTGCAACTTTGGCGGCTATCGAAGGGTTAGGGAGTGAAATTACCGGTAAGGTAATTCTTATTGCAGGGGGCTTGGGTAAAAATGCTGATTTCAATGATCTTTTACCTGCATTTTTGCAATATACTCGACATGTGGTATTAATAGGTGAAGCGGCGAATGAAATTGCAATGGTGATTAATGGGCAAGTGCCGGTATCGTTTGCTAATAACATGGCAGAAGCAGTACAACTAGCGGCTGCAGCGGCTTTGCCGAAAGATAGTGTTTTGCTATCGCCGGCTTGTGCTAGTTTGGATATGTTTAAAAATTATGAACATCGCGGTGATGTATTCATGGCGCAGGTGCAGGAATTGTAACGGAGGTGAGATTACCCCTCACCCGCCATTGTTGGGCTTCGCAAGCTCAGCCCAACCTACAGGGGCACTCTCCTCCACAAGGGGAGAGGCAAAAAACTCAGCACACATGAATAAGCGCCGCCTCTCCCTTGTGGGGGCGTTGTTGAATAAATAAATGCAAAAGTTTTTGCCTCTCCCTTGTGGGGGCGTTGTTGAATAAATAAATGCAAAAGTTTTTGCCTCACCTTTGTGGGGGCGTTGTTGAATAAATAAATGCAAAAGTTTTTGCCTCTCCCCTTGTGGGAGAGGCCGACGCGCAGCGGCGGGTGAGGGGTAATTAAATAAATACCCTTGAAGGGAGAAAGTAATGCGTTCTTATACCATGGAAAAACAAATACTAACCCCACCAGCACTCTATGATAAATGGCTGGTTTTTGTCGTGATTTGTATCATCACCTTAGGCTTGCTGATGATGACTTCTGCTTCTATCGTTATCTCGGATAAACATTGGCATCAACCTTTTTATTTTCTGTTCAAACAATTAATTTATTTATCTTTAGGCGTTTTAGTCGGCGGCGTCATATTACGCATCAATATTGCTTATTGGGAAAAATGGAGTGGTTATTTGCTGCTAATAGTGGTCATGATGTTGGTATTAGTATTGATTCCTGGTATCGGTCATACTGTCAATGGCAGTGCACGTTGGCTGAGTGTAGGCCCGTTAGGATTCCAAGCTTCTGAATTAGCAAAGCTAGTGATGGTGATTTATATGGCAGGTTATTTAGTCAGACGCAATGCAGAAATTCAATTAAAGTGGAGTGGATTTTTTAAGCCCATGGCCATTTTGGCTTTAGTTGCCGCTTTATTATTAAAAGAACCGGATTTTGGTGCTACTGTTGTGGTGACGGCTACTACTTTGAGTATGATGTTTTTAGCGGGGATGCGTTTACGTTACTTCATTATTTTATTTTCAGCGGTAACTGCGGCATTAGGCTTGATTGTCGTGTCTGCTCCGTATCGTTTAGCACGGTTAGTCAGCTTTTTAGATCCTTGGGCTAATCCATTTGATACCGGTTATCAATTAGTGCAATCGTTGATTGCCTTTGGGCGTGGTGGTTGGTTGGGTGTTGGCTTAGGAAAAAGTATTCAAAAAATGTTTTATTTACCGGAAGCGCATACTGATTTTTTATTTGCAGTGATTGCTGAAGAATTAGGCTTGTTTGGTATGTGTGTGGTATTGGGGTTATTCTTGTTACTGGTGATCCGAATTTTTTTAATTGGCCGTACTGCCCAACGTTTAGGTCGTCATTATGCAGGATTTTTGGCGTATGGCTTTGGTAGCTGGATTGCCATTCAATTTATCGTTAGTATTGGCGTCAATTCTGGGTTATTGCCAACCAAGGGCCTAACGCTGCCGTTGATGAGTTATGGCGGGAGTAGTGTGTTGGTAAATTGTATTGTCATCGCGCTGTTGTTGCGTATTGATCATGAGAATCGGCGGGAGGCAATATTATAATATCTCTTCACACCTACTCACCCTCTCCCGTAAACGGGAGAGGTGTAGGGGAGAGGGTAACCTTACGATTACCCCTCTCCCCCTTACCCCTCCCCCGTAAACGGGGGAGGGGAGCGCGAGTTCGAGTGATTTTTTTCTTAACCCTTATCAAAGAGGGGTAGAAATGATTAATGAAAAGCGAATACGCTCCTTGCGAAAAAGGGAACAAGAGTAATTAAGTGAAAAGCGAATACGCTCCTTGTGAAAAAGGGAACAAGAGTAATTAAGTGAAAAGCGAATACGCTCCTTGTGAAAAAGGGAACAAGAGTAATTAAGTGAAAAGCGAATACGCTCCCTCTCCCGCTTGCGGGAGAGGGGTAGGGGAGAGGGTCGGAAATCAGGATAACATTCAAAGAGACAAATGACTTGAAAAAACTACAACGCGTTCTCATTATGGCTGGCGGTACTGGCGGACATGTTTTTCCAGGATTAGCGCTTGCACGCTACCTACGCGAACAACAGATAGACGTGCAATGGTTGGGTACGCAAAAAGGCTTAGAAGCGCGGGTGATCCCGGCAGCAAGCATTCCATTACACACCATTACCATTAGCGGTTTACGTGGAAAAGGCCTCAAACCGCTATTATTAGCGCCGTTTAATCTCTTGAAAGCATTACAGCAAGCAAGACGTATAATTAAAACCGTTAAACCCGACGTGGTGGTCGGATTAGGTGGTTTTGTGAGCGGACCAGGCGGTTTAGCCAGCTGGTTAATGGGTTATCCATTAATTATCCATGAACAAAATGCACGTGCTGGCTTAACCAATAAATTACTAGCGCGTTTTGCTCGTAAAGTATTAACCGGTTTTCCCTCAGACTTTAAAGCATCGGTGAAAGCCATTACCGTAGGAAACCCAGTACGCCCAGAAATTGAGAATTTACCCCGTAAGCCCACTACCAACCAAACGGGCGCTTTCCATTTACTTGTGCTAGGTGGTAGTTTAGGTGCACAAGCGCTGAATGAAATTGTGCCGCGTATGTCGGCAGCTTTGCCAGCTAGCGAGCGTCCGGTCATTTTACATCAGACCGGCGATAAGTTTTTTTCTGCTACCCAAGCCCTTTATACTTCTTTAGGTGTCCAAGCTAAGCTTGTCCCCTTTATTGAGGATATGGCACAAGCATATCAATGGGCAGATATGGTATTATGCCGGGCAGGCGCGCTGACAGTGGCTGAATTATGTGCAGCCGGTATTGGTGCTATTTTTGTGCCTTATCCTTATGCTGTTGATGACCATCAGACAGCAAATGCGGATTTTATGGTAAAACAGCAAGCAGCGCTCTGTATACAACAAAGTCACTTAACAGTAGAGCGATTAGCCGCTATTATTAAACAGTTTACCCAAGCACCAGCGCAACGGTTGGCGATGGCAGAAGCAGCCTATCAGTTGCGTAAAGTGGATGTGGCGAAGCGTATTTATCAATTTTGCGAGGAGGTTTGCCATTGAGTTGGATGCATGAGATGGGACATATTAAACATATCCACTTTGTTGGAATTGGTGGCGCGGGGATGGCAGGTATCGCTGAAGTCTTGCTGCGACAGGGGTATACGGTTTCTGGTTCTGATTTGACAGAAAACGCATTGACACAGTGGTTGCGTGTCATGGGTGCGACTATTTATCAAGGTCATACTGCTAGCAATATTGCTAATGCAGATGTGCTTGTGCGCTCTTCCGCAGTGAATGAGCAAAATCCCGAGTTAGAAGCAGCGAGAAATACTCGTATTCCAATCGTCGCTCGCGCGGAAATGCTGGGTGAATTGATGCGTTTTCGTTATGGTATTGCTGTTGCCGGAACGCATGGTAAAACTACAACGACGAGTCTTGCGACCAGTATTTTAGCGGAAGCCAAATTAGATCCGACTTTTGTGATTGGCGGCCGGCTGAATAGCGCAGGCAGTAATGCGCGTTTAGGCCGCGGGCACTATCTAGTTGCAGAAGCAGATGAAAGTGATGCTTCATTTTTATATCTTAAACCCATGATTTCAATCGTAACTAATATTGATCAAGATCACATGGGTACTTATCAAAATGATTTTGAGCAGTTAAAAGCAACTTTTATTAAATTCTTACATCGCCTGCCTTTTTATGGGTTAGCGGTATTATGTGTTGATGATCCAATTGTCAAAGAAATCATACCAAAATTATCACGACCAATACTTACTTATGGATTTACTGCCGAAGCAGATTTTTATACGTTAGGTTACACACAACTAGGGATGCAAACGCAATTTCTAGTTGAGCGTCCTAAAGGTCAAACCGCTTTGCCAATTATCTTGAATTTGCCGGGTCGACATAATGTATTAAATGCCTTAGCGGCGATTGCGGTAGCAACAGAATTAAAAGTACCTGATCATGTGATTATCAAAGCATTGCAAGAATTTGCTGGGATTGGCCGGCGTTTTCAAATTTATGGTGATTTTACTTTAGCAAAAGGGGGGCAGATTACCTTGGTCGATGATTATGGGCATCATCCGCGAGAAATTGCCGCTACATTGCAAGCAGCACGAGAAAGTTGGCCAAATAAACGTTTAGTGATGGTCTATCAACCACATCGTTATACGCGTACGCGCGATTTGTTTGCTACTTTTTGCGATGTATTATCTTTACCGGATAAATTAATTTTATTAGATATTTATGCCGCAGGTGAAGCGCGTATTGAAGGTGCAGACGGCGAAAGTTTAGCGCATGCAATTAAACAGCGTGGCAAAGTAAATCCAATTTTTGTGAAACAACAAGAAACGTTGCCGGCTATTTTTGCCAGTGAATTACAAGATGGCGATATTTTATTGATGCAAGGCGCTGGTAATATTGGTGGATTGGCAGCACGTTTAGCTTCTACACATTTAGCAGAGGCGGTGTAATCGGATGGAATTACTTTCTGCAGAAATAGCTAGTCAGTATCGCGGGCAATTATTAAAGAATGCTTCGTTAGCAGATTATACTTCTTGGCGGACTGGTGGTTCAGCAGATTATATTTATGTGCCCGCGGATTTAGCGGATTTGGCGCTGTTTTTACAAGGGTTGCCTGCTAGCATGCCGTTAACTTGGTTAGGGTTAGGCAGTAATACCTTAGTGCGCGATGGCGGTGTAGATGGTGTGGTTGTGGTGACTCAAGGTGCACTGCATGAATTAGTGACGCTGCCAGAATCATCACAGCTTATTCGTGCCGAAGCGGGTGTCGCTTCTGCGCAATTAGCACGTTATACCGCCCGACAAAGTAATACCGGATTAGAATTCTTAGCAGGTATTCCTGGCACAATCGGTGGCGCGTTGGCAATGAATGCCGGCTGTTTTGGTGCAGAAACCTGGTCTTTTATTCATGCAGTAGAAACAATTAATCGGCAAGGTCAAATCACTGTTCGGCCGATTAGTGATTTTGAAGTGAGTTACCGGCATGTCGTGCGGCCAGAAGGAGAATGGTTTGTAGCGGGACATTTTCTGGTGCAGCCTGGTGATAAAGAACATTCGTTAGAACAAATTCGCAATTTATTAGAAAAGCGTAATCAAGCACAACCAACCGGTACCGCTAATTGTGGTTCAGTTTTTCGTAATCCACCTGGTGATTATGCCGGACGTTTGATTGAAACCTGTGGTTTGAAAGGAAAACAATTAGGCGGCGCTTGTGTATCGACTAAACATGCTAATTTTATTATTAATGAAAACAGTGCTACCGCGGCAGACATTGAAAATTTAATTTTAGAAGTAGGTGGGATTGTCGAGCAAAAAACCGGTGTGCAATTGCTGCGTGAAGTCTGCATTATTGGACGTACAGGAAGAGGCGTTGTTGAATAAGTATAAATACTAGCGCTTTTTGCTTCTCCCACAAGGGGAGAGGCAATACTCTTCGCTTTCCAGAGGCAAAAAAAAATTCTAGAGATGCCCTTAAGGTAACCTTAAGCTTTCAATGCTAGGATAATCCCTAAACAAAACGAGAGGGGGTAGTCATGTTGCGCGCATCCGATAATAATCATCAAGTCAAAAACCTAGTACAGAAACCAATTATGGTTACTCGTGAACTGGTGAAAGATTGTATACGAGACTCTTCTAAATTACTAGAAACATTACCACAAATTCGCTGGTTCGGCATGGTGTATTTTGTAGAGTATTTTCTTGAGGAAATTAAAGAAAAAAATGATATTTTTGATCAACAAGCCAATACAAAATATATTAATATTTTTAATTTAGTTACTAATAGAATAATGGAATTGTTGAATGAGTATAAAAGTCAAACACCAAAAAATGGCAGCCATCACGATACAGAAAGGCGAATAATTCGAGATATTTTCGTGCATTTAACTAAGATTTATTCTCATCTTAGAAAAGAAATGAATTTCTCTTCAGACAGTAATGAATTAAGGATAAATATTTTTATTGATTTAATTGAAGAAATAATTTATTCGATGATACGTTATGATGTGGCGTCACCTAGAGGTCTTACCTATACATTGCGATCGCTATCAGATTTTATTATAACCCATCATAACTATATGCACCCAAAAAATGTTAGCGATTTAATTTTGCATTATCATACAATGCTTAATTTCTATTTTTCACATCCAAATTTAGACTTAAAAAAACCCATGGAAGTATTTTTTGTTCTTTTATCTATGAGTGGGTTAGCGGTTAAATTTTCTGAGGAAGTGTTTTTCCGCTCGGATAGCCTTGCGCAGCTTATAAAAAAATTAGCTGTATTAGCTGAACAAGCTAATTTAGAACGAATCAGTGAGATTTTTAATTGCCTTATAAAGCTTGTGTCTGTTTTTCCCGGCATAAAAGAAACAGCCAATCAAGAAAATATTGGAATATTAATTGAAAGATATCTTCATTTGTTGCGTCATGATGAGGAACTTGAAGAGTATGAAAGAGCTAAACATTTGGCTTTATTGTTAAGGGGTTTTACAACATTTAATTATTTTAATATACGCAATATTCAATATGTAATTTATGAGTTAGTCAATTGCCCAGATTCTACTGATAATATAATCAATAACTTGGAATGGATAGCTAGCTTAATTAAGCAGAAACCAGATTTAAAAAGTATGATAAATATCAGGCACATTGAATATTTATTTCAAAAATTTATTAATAAATTGGAAGAAGTAGATTCAGTCGCTACGGCTAAATGCGCTTCTGTGTTGTCTCAATTAGCAATTTCATATGCTGTCTCAGACGAAGAAATGCAAAATAACTTAGTAAGCTATTTAGGTCGCATTGAACATGGTGCGGAACTTGCAATAGCAAATAAAAAAATACTACATCAGTTTCCCATAAATTTTCTTATAGTTAATGATGTTTTTATATTGCTAGATAATCCTGGATTTTCTTTGTGGGAACCGAATGTGATGGCGCAAAAATTATTGGAAAAACTGGATTTTCCCGTGACAAGAGTGATGCGTGATGGAACATGTTGTGCTTCAATTGCGGCTAATTCCACTGTTTTTTTAAATACGTTAGCAATAGAAAATATTATTAAAGAATGGCTGGTGTCCATCAATGAATCTAAAAAAATAATGTCTGAACCGCAAGAAAGACACTGGTGTGCTAATGCTTACCGGGAAAGTAGTGATGGTGCCAAACGTCAGAAGGTAGAACAGAATGCTGGTTCAAGTGAAGCACATGCCTTTCCCATTGCGGGGGCGTTGTTGAATAAATAGGAAAGTGAAGAGTATTGCCTCTCCCCCTTGTGGGGGCTTTGTTGAATAAATCAATATGCTAGAGCTTTTGCCTCTCCCCTTGTGGGAGAGGCAAAAGCTCTCTAGGCGTATTTATTCAACAACGCCTCTTGCGGGAGAGGCAAGACTCTTCACTTTCCTCATTTATTCAACAACGCCCGTTTACGGGAAGGCGCCGTCCCGCACTTGTTGCGGGAGTGCCCAAAGAGCAGGAGAGAGTCATTACTACCAAACCCTTTTATCCTCTATCATGACTTCTGCGTACCCTTCATCCCCTCTAATGTCGGCTGCTGCAACGCGGGGAAAAAATTAATGCTGCGTAAAAAGTCAAAATAAATTGTCAATAGTTTTGCATTTATCTCAGGATAAGGCATGTCTAAAACGTTTAATATCGATGTCGTATAAGTGGTATTCGTTTCTGGCGATTGATAATTATCTGGTAACGACAGATAGTAAGGTAAAAATGGAAAGAGGGCGTTTTCTCGGGTGATACTGAGCAAACTGTTTTTCCATTCGGCTGTCGGTATGATTTTAACGTTATAACCATATTCATTAACCCAAGCAATTAAATCGCGCCATAGAATACCAATCGGATGATCAATATGGTAAACATGCGAATCAGCAGGCTGCAGTAATGAAATTCGTACAATAGATTGACTGACAAAATTGACCGGCAGAATAGCAATTTTTTCATGATAATCAGGTGCTAATCCCAGTTGAATACAACCTTTTAGCAGCATCAAAAGTGAATCATTGGTGTTGGTCATACCTGTATCTGTTTGTCCAGAAATATAGCCGGAACGATAAATTGATGCAGGTAAACCACGATCTTTTACTTGACTTAATAAACGTTCTGACACCCATTTACTAATCGCATACCCACCAAATAAATCACTATAGGTTTCATCCGGAAACTCTTCTACAAGACAGCCTTGCTCATCTTTTTTATAAGCAGCAGAAAGTGTAGAAATATAATGTATCGGTTTATCTTTTTTGGTTGTTGCAAATTTAATGATTTCAATGGTGCCTTGAACATTACTATCGCGTAATTTGTTATAAGCCGCCATAATGCTGACTTGCGCACCGCAATGATAAATTAAATCTATTTTGTCTAATAAATTATTATATAATTCTAAGGGCATAGCAAAATGTTCTAAAGCAATATCACTGGGAATCACCACGATCCTGCGATCAGTAAGCGAGATTTTATCCGATAAATTGAATTTATGTATATTTGCCATTAAGCGTTGCGCAGCAGTTTCAAATTCACCTTTACGAACTAAACAATAAATTTTTGCTTTGGTATAAATAAGTAATTCATGTAATAAATAAACGCCTAAAAAGCCACCCGCGCCAGTTAATAATATGTGTTGCGGATCAGATAAATGTGGATTAACTGATTGCGTAGGTGAAATGTTTTCATGTAATTTTGCATCTTGATCAATCTCTTCTTGTAAAGCACTGATTTTAGTATATTGCTCGCCATTACTTTCAATATATTCAGCTAAAATAGGGATATAGGGTAAATCAAATAAAATGTGCGTTGGAACAGAAATATTAAATTCACGAAGAATAATGACAGATAGCTCGGCTGCTAAGATCGAATTACCGCCAATATCAAAAAAATTATCGGATAAACTAATTTTTTCTCGATTCAATAAACCAGCCCAAATCATTGCCAACTGTTGTTCAGTATTAGTTTTGGCTGGAATAAATTCTTTTTGCAGCATTTGTTCAAAGGTATGCGGTGGCGGTAATGCTTTTACATCAATTTTACCACTAAAAGTCAGGGGAAATTGCAACAAAGTAACAAATACAGTAGGAATCATATAATCAGGTAATTCTTTGCGTAAAGCTTTGCGCAAATTACGTTTGGCTGCGGTGCTAAGTAATAATTCCATCACATTATGTGTGGAGAGGTAATAGTCAATACTTTTATTTAAGACATCTTTTTCTTCTTCGTTTAAATTAAAAGCGATACCACAACGATGCTCTTGCGACCAAATAATATGACCATTTAATAATTTACTTTCTGCTGAACCAGGTAATTTCAAATAAAGTTGAATAGTTTGTCCTGGGTTGAGTGGTTCAGACATGCCGCTAATCGCAACCCCTTCTTTAGAAATATCTTCAGTAATTGCTTCAACAAATTTATTTTGGTTAATCGATAGCAAGCATCTTTCTTGGTATAAATAGCGTTCTTTATCCAGATTCGGCACAACATAGGCAATTAAATTTTTTTCGTGATTAACACTTTCTTTGACTAACACAATCGCTTCACCCACATCACTATGATGATGTATGGCGGTTTCTATATCGTTGAGCTCAATGCGATAGCCTCTAATTTTAACTTGATGATCGAGTCGACCGATAAATTCAAGGTTGCCGTCAGGCAGCCAGCGCACTAAGTCTCCGGTACGATATAGTTTGCCGTTATGCGTAAAAGGGTTATCAATAAAATATTGCTGGGTTAATTCAGGTAAATTTAAATAGCCGGTTGAAACACCTAATCCGCCAATGAGTAACTCTCCGCCAATGCCTACTGGTACCGGTTGTAAGTACTTGTCAACCACATATACTTCAGCATTGACGATGGGTTTACCAATTGGCGGTGGTTTATAATCAAGCATTTTTTTTGGTGTAGTATTAGCCGTATAAATTTTATAAAATGTCGATTCTATTGTTGCTTCAGTTGGACCATAACCATTCCACATATCAAACGAAAAAGGCTGAGTAGGATAACGTGCGAGACTTTCTCCGCCAATTTTTAATAAACGTAGATTCAGTTGTTTTGGCCAATCCAAAGTAAATAACATTTGTGCATACGCGGTAGGTAGATCGCAAATAGTAATGCCTTGTTGTAATAACCAAGCAAAAAATAGGGGAGGGGTTAATTTAATATTGTCATCGACAATATGCACGCTGGCACCCAGTGCTAAAAAAGGGACTGTTTCGCATAAAAAAGTGTCGAACCCTTGTGAAGCAAATTGAGAGGCGCGATCATCTGGAGAAATAGAAAAATATCCTTGATACCAAGTGATTAAATTGGTCAAGCTCTTATGGCGTATCATGACGCCTTTGGGTTGCCCTGTTGTGCCTGATGTATAAATGATATAAGCAAGCGTATCATCATGCACTTGCGGCAGTGTATCAGTCATTTCTATTGGTGCTAAATCAGTTTTTTCTTGTGTTAAAGCATTAATTAATAGATAGGGCAAGATATTATTATCGGGAATTTTCTGTGGATCATCAATTAACAAAAATTTACTTTGGGAATCGCTTAATACATAACTGATACGTTCAGCCGGATATTTTGGGTTTATCGGTACGTACACAGCACCCGTTTTAAACACAGCCAGCATGACCATTAACAAAGCGGGTGTTCTTTCCATTAAGACACTGATGCGGTCACCACTTGTCACGCCTTTTTGTATTAATTCTAATGCTAAAGTAGTAGCCGCATTGTCGAGTTGTTGATAAGTAATGTTATTTTCATGATGATTAAGGGCAATTTTTTCTGGCAATACTCGCGCTTGTGCGGCAAATAATTCATGCATACAACCTATTAACGGTGGTACAGAAAAAATATAGTTAGGTTTTCCCCAGACAGAAAAAATTTCATTTTGTTCGCTTTTAGTCAATAGATTTAATTGCGTTACCTGTTGTTTAATATTTGCTAAGCAGTCGGCTAACAAGAAAATAAAATGGTCATAAATGAATTGAATACGGTCACTAGAAAATGAAAAAGCATTATATAGTAATGACAGGTTACTTGTTTGCGCTAGATCAATGAATAAAATCAATGAAAATTGATGCGGATTGATTTCGATAGGTGAATTGATATTATTATTTGATGTTTTGGTTAGTAATAGATAGCGTGTATCATCAGGTAAATTATTTTTGTTGGTATCTTTATCATTCAATTGCTGATTGATTTGCGCTGCTAACGCCTCAATAGACATTTTTTCATTAATATTACTTTGTATCGACTTTAATGGAGATTGAATAATAACTGTGCCTTGCTTATCAACATCAGCAGTAGTGACACCATAACAGACAGTATCTACAGTACTTAATTTATTTAATAATAACCCCCAAAGGGTATGAATCCATGTTTCCCAGGTAAGCCGGTTTTTTTTAAGGAATAGGTTAATATCCTTAACCTGCGGCTTGGTAAGCGTATATTCTTTTAAGGCATATTCAGGATGTTTAGGTAATAAATTTGTATCTTGTGTTTCGTAAGATTCAATCCACAGCTTAGCAGATAAGCTCGTTTCTATTTCCATACGAAATCCTAGAAATTAGCAGTAAATGTGCCAACAATTTGACTGCCATCGTAAGGCGACATATGTTGTCGACCGTTTGTACTCACCCATTGCACCATAATGGTATACGTATCATTGAGTGCTTTACTTAATGCTATATTGTAATCGTTATAACTATTACCAGCAGCCCGCGGCAAGCTGTAATGACCCAATAAAGCTTGGAAATTCATGCCTTGCCAGTTAAAAATATATTGCGGTGGAATATCGTAATTAATACCGCCATTATAATAAATACCGGTTTTGTGAAAATTGTAAGCGTTGGCTGAATAACCAATACTGGCTTGGATAAATCTATAGTTAACTAATATATTCAATTCATTGTAATTTAACTCGCGTGCACCAGGATAATTATATCTATCTACGTTTATATCATATTTAAAATTATCTCCAATACCACCGCGCCAACCGATGATGGTATCTAATTCTACCGTTGCATCTGTTCCGGTGAATTTAACATTGGAACCCCAGACGTTTAAATAAAGACCAATTGGAAAAGTATAAGTTATGCCACCTTGTGCGGCAGGTAAATTTTCTGAATTGCTAACACCGCGAAAAACGTAATTTGACGTCAAGTCAAAATTGCCGCTAAAACCGCTTAACCAACTTGTATCTTTTTTAGCTGCGCTATCGGCAGCCGGCGCCGCTTCCTTGGTTGCATCTAGTTTGTAATCTTTTTTTGGTGCACTTACCGTGGCATTGGTCGAGCTTGCCGTAGTCGTTGTTGCTGTATCAGCATAAGCCAATATACTCTGTGTGCATGCGATAAGGGTTAATGCGACAATAATCTTTTTTTTCATTGTTAATTCCTTTTGCTATTTATTCAATTTCAATAATACTGTCTCTTGCTTCTGTGCCACGGATGAATTGCAAGACAATTTTATTTTCGGGAAGCGGTCGACTTAAAAAATAACCTTGAATTAAGTCACAATCGTGTTCTGCTAAATATTGCATTTGTTCAGCTGTTTCTACCCCCTCAGCAATTACTTCCATACCTAAGTTATGGCCTAATGCAATCACGGCACTGGTAATCGCGAGATCATTTTGATTATAGGGGATACCTTTAATAAAATGTTGATCAATTTTAAGAACACTCACTGGGAATTGTTTCAAATAACTAATCGAAGTGTAACCGGTGCCAAAATCATCCACCGAAATACGCACACCCATGGCACTAATATTATTTAGTCGGGTGATAGCAATATCGACATCATCCATCACGGCTGTTTCAGTTATTTCCACTTCTAAGTATTTAGGGTCAAGCTGCGTTTCTTTTAACACATCAGCAACAATTTGCGCGAGATCTTGATGGCGGAATTGTTTTGGTGAAATGTTGACGGCAACGGTAATTGGTTGATAACCTTCATCTTGCCATTTTTTGGCAGTACGACAGGCTTCATAGAGTGTCCATTCACCAATCGGTAAAATTAAACCAGTCTCTTCTGCTAATGGAATGAATTTTGCTGGGCTAATTAAGCCATGTTCGCTTTCCCAGCGAATCAAGGCTTCGACACGTTGAATGGTCCCATCTTTTAAATTTAATTGTGGTTGGTAATACAAAACAAACTCTTTGTTTTGTATGGCTTTGCGCAATGCTGCTTCTAATTTAATATGCTCATGTGCGGCAATATTCATTTCCTTGGTATAGAACTGGTAGACGCCACCGCCGCTGCGTTTGGCTTTATACATGGCCATATCAGCATTTTTATGTAAATCTTCTAATGACTGGCCATCATTAGGGAAGATACATATACCCACACTTGCGGTAATGAAAAATTCGTGATTCTCAATTTTTACCGGCTGCGCACAAATTTTTAAGATTTTTTCAGCTACCGATCCTGCATACTTGGCATCGCCGATATCATTTAATAAAATAATAAATTCATCACCGCCTAAACGTGCCAAAATATCACCAACACGTAAAATACTAGCGAACCGATTGCCGATTTCTTTTAAGACCAAATCGCCGGTTGGGTGGCCTAATGCATCATTAATATTTTTGAATCGATCTAAGTCAACAAATAGAATAGCCAATACTTTATCATGTCGTTTAGCATGGTGAATCGCTTTATTTAAAATTTCATTAAAAAATACTCGGTTAGGCAAGGAAGTTAAACTATCGTAATGCGCTAATCTAACCAAATGTTCCTTGTGGATGACCAGTTCACGTTCTACTGATTTTCGCTCAGTAATTTCTTGTTGCAATTGAAGATTGGCTTTTTGTAATTCTTTGGTACGTTCTAAAACACGTTGTTCTAATTGATCATGAGAGGCTTGAATAATGTCTAACATGCCGTTGATTTCATTAGAAACAGAAGACAATTCATCGGTGCCGCTGGCATCGACTCGCTGGCTAATGGCATTTTTAGCACCGATATCGGCGACTTCATGGTCAAGCTTTTCTAGCCGTTTGATAATCAATGCGCGTAATAACCAAATAATCAATAGAGAAAATAAAATGCCTAAAACAACAAAAGTCATTAAATAATAATTGACCGCGTGCCAACCGGTATCATAAATACTACGCGGTGTTATCATGCGAAACATAGCGATTGGTTTACCGTAAATATCTTTAATTACGGTGAAACCTTCTAAGGTTTTTTTATCTATCGGACTACTGATATGGCCATTTTTATTTTTTGATATAACGGAAAAATATTTTTCCAGTGTAGGGGATTGTTTTATTTGATTGAGCGTGAAAAGTTGCAAAGTGACTTTTGTGGTATCTTCAATTTTTGCCACTAGCGCTGGATCTAAATTACGTCCAAATATACTTGCACCCAGCGGCGGTAACAATTTATCGCCATCGGTAATCGAACAAGCGGCAACCAGCATCACACCGGCAGAGGTAAGAACAAAACCGCGCAATTCTTTATTGGCATCTTTTCTAGTGGAAAGCAGACTGCCAGGATAGATATATTTTTCTAATCCTTGCGGAAAACCAATTAATTGCTTTTTATCAGTATCTACTGCGGTACCTAACACAAATTTTCCCGTTTTGTCCCAAAAAGTCATTAAATTAATATGCGAGTTAACATAAGCGGTTATATTTAAGTTGTTTGGAACGAATTCGGGTTCTTTTCCTTGTATGTAGGAATATAAATCATTCCAATGTGACCAATCAGAAGTAAACGTATAAAGGGCATAATTGACTTGATCTAAAGCTTGGTCTACCCGGCCTAAATCATCGTCAGCACGATTTTGTTCTAATTTTAAAAAGCTTTGAATAAGAAAAACTCTAGAGCCTATATAAGTTAAGGCCAAGAAGATGAGCCAGACAATGCCAATGGCAATTAGTACTTTATTCCGTAACTTCATTCGCCCTCCATGGCAAGATCTTAAAGAAATAAGGATGCTTTAAGTAGAATCTAATCATTCTAGCCAGGGAACTTGCTGATTGCTAGTGTTTTATTCGTAGTTTTTATAGTTAGATAAACACTCTCTTAGAAACTGAATCGGTAGTCAGCTTTTACGAGTATGCAGTAGTAATTCCCGCATTTTTGCTTTTATCATATCTATCGCAATACGATTTTCCCCACCATGCGGCACAATAATATCAGCATAGCGTTTGGATGGCTCTATAAATTGCAAATACATCGGCCGCACGGTTTCTTCGTATTGTTGTAAGATGGAATCAAGCGAACGACCTCGGGTTTTAATATCGCGTTTTAATCGTCTAATCAAGCAGATATCTAAAGCCGTTTCAACAAAAATACGAATATCCATTAATTCTCTTAACCTGGGTTCGACAAACAGTAAAATTCCTTCTAGCACAATAAGCTTATGTTGTCCGATAGAACAGGTTTCTTTTTCACGCAGATGTAAAGCATGGTTATAAACAGGAATGGTTACTTTCTTATTTTGCTGTAATTGTTTTAAGTGCTCATATAATAAAACATGGTCAATAGCATCAGGATGGTCGTAATTAATCTTTTCTCTTTCTGCAAGCGGGATATTACTATGATCTTTATAATAAGCATCTTCTGGGATAACCACGACTTGATCAGAGCCGAGTTCCTGAACAATCGTATTCGCAAGTAAACTTTTGCCAGAAGCGGAAGCACCAGCGATACCGATAATAATGATGGGGGTATTGGGCTTATGCAAGGGGATGTCCTCTCTTTAAAAGAACATAGATTGCGCCACCCCTGCCATGTGCTGCGGTAGCTGAACAAAATGCTAAGATAACGGATATATCACGTAACCATTGGTTTAACTTATTCTTTAATATAGGCATGCGATCATGTTGTCCTTTGCCATGAATAATTAAGACCGCTCGTAAATTGTCCTGCATGCAGGACAATAAGAAATCATTGACCGCTGTTTTTGCCATTTCAATCGATAGGCCATGTAAATCCAAGGTTGCTTCTATAGTATATTGGCCTTTGCGTAATTTGCGAAGTATTTTGTCAGAAATGCCAGAGCGTTTAAAACTAAGCATTGTTTCACCCGAAACAGTAGCCAATAGATCTGTTTCATGAAAAGAAAAAGCATGAGCTTGATTAGTTAAACTGGGGTCAGTGACGGCTATAGATTGACGACGGGGCATGGTAGGGATACGCAAAGACTGTTTTTTTGGGGATGATAAAGGCCGCACCCCTTGCATGGCGTGTTGAAAGAGTACTAAATCTTTTTGACTAATTTTGGCTTTTTTAGACATTTCGGCTATTATACCTGTACTTAATATAATATGCTTTGATCAATAACTCAATTTTTGAGAATAAACATGCCATTACTCTATGAATTTTTTCCAGTTTTATTATTTTTTTTAGCTTTTAAATTTTATGATATTTATATAGCCACTATGGTAGGCATTTTTGCGACTTCACTCATTGTTTTGATGAATCGAATAGTACGTAAAACTTGGGACCGGAAACAGTTAATTACCTTGGGGGTATTTGTCTTATTTGGGGGCTTAACCCTCTATTTTCGTGATCCAATTTTTGTTAAATGGAAACCGACGATTATTTTCTGGATATTTGCGTTGATTGTACTGATTAGCCAGTTTTTCATGAAAAAACCATTGATTCAACGTTTAATGGAAAATGTATTAGAAAATAAAGCAACCGTACCCTTATTTGTTTGGAAGAGAATTAATTTGATGTGGGCAGTATTCTTTGCGGGTATGGGGGCTATTAATCTTTATATTGCTTATTATTTCAGTGACGCTGCTTGGGTGAATTTTAAGTTTTATGGCCTGACCGGTGCTTTGTTTGTATTTAGTATTTTGCAAGCAGGTTATATCTTTCGTTATACCCAAGAAACAAAAGACAAAAGGCAACAAATGCGATGACGCTTAATCGTTTAGAGGTTATTCGTACACGGTTAGAGGCAGCGTTTTCGCCTACGTATTTACAAGTCCTTGATGAAAGTGATCAA
>DATAXC010000230.1:0-8893 GCA_036266895.1 Gammaproteobacteria bacterium | reverse complement strand
ATTCGTAGCAAAGCGGGTCGTAGTAAAGCAGGCAATGTGGTTTTACTCGGTTATCAACCCAATCATGTCTTATTAGATCATTTGCAACGCGCAAAAGCGTTTATTTTTGCCGCAGAAGAAGATTTTGGTTTGCTACCGCTGGAAGCACAAGCTTGCGGCACGCCGGTCATTGCTTATGGCAAAGGCGGTGCGCTAGAAACAGTGCGTGGATTGGATGAAAAAAATCCAACTGGCGTCTTTTTCGCTAAACAAACAACAACAGCGATCGTTGATGCAATAAAACAATTTGAACAAGTGCAAAATCAGTTGACTGTTGATAATTGCACAATGAATGCGGCCCGCTTTGCACCTGAACGTTTTAGAAAAGAATTCATGGCTTTTGTAAATGGGAAAGTGTAACCATATTGTTTGCCTAGATTACGCATGCTATCCTTCATCGCTACTCTCAATCATGATAACGACTAAACTATGTCTAATGACGCAGAATTAACTTTACTTGAAACACCTTTTCCTCATGTAACTCAACAACCATGGGATGAAGTTGCTTATGCGAAACCAACACCAGGGCAACTTGCTTATCAAGATATCGCCAGTGGTTTAAGTAAATGGCGCATTTGGTTAATGTTAGCTTATCAAGATATCAAACTGCGTTATCGCCGCTCTATATTAGGGCCATTTTGGTTAACTTTAAGCATGGCGATCACAGTTTATTCAATGGGATTTTTATATGCCCACTTATTCCATGTTGAACTTGCGCGCTATTTTCCTTTTTTAGTCACCGGCATGCTCAGTTGGACACTGATTTCTACCATGGTGATTGAATATACCGATGGATTAGTAGCCGCGGACGGGTTAATTAAACAAATTAAATTGCCCTATAGTTTATACATTCATCGAATTGCGATGCGCAATGTACTGATTTTCTTTCATAATTTACTGGTTTTAGTCCCTGTTTTTATCATTTTTCACGATTCAGTAAAAATAAATAGCAATTTGTTATTTATTTTTCCCGGATTACTGATTATCTATGTTAACGCAATTTCGTATGGTTTGATTTTAGGCATGATTGGTGCACGTTATCGGGATATTTCTCAAGTGATCAAAAGTTTAACCCAAGTGATCTTCTTTTTAACCCCAGTCATGTGGAGCGCAGATATTTTAGGCAGCAAAAGATTATTTATTGTTGATTTCAATCCTTTTTATGCTTTTATCGAATTACTGCGTGCGCCATTATTAGGCAGCGCACCCACGCTTAAAAATTGGACGATGGTGGCCGCCGTCACCGGTTTAGGTTTCTTGATTAATTACAAATTATTTACGCGTTACCGAGCGCGTATTGTTTATTGGTTATGACTATGGCAAGCATCGATTTAAAACGTGTTTTTGTTGAATTCCCGATCTACAACATTAACTCGCGTTCATTAAAAAAGAATTTTTTGCGTCTAGCAACCGGCGGCACTGTTTCCAAAGATGCCAATAAGCATGTGATTGTGCGTTCATTGAATGATGTTTCTTTGTCAGTTAGACAAGGAGATCGCATTGGTTTGATTGGGCATAATGGTTCTGGCAAAACCACTTTGCTACGTTTATTAGCACGCATTTATGAACCAACCGATGGTGATTTACAAATTACTGGTCATGTTTCTCCCATGTTAGATTTAATGCATGGCATTGAAGCAGAATTTACTGGCTATGAAAACATTACCATGCGCGGCACGATTTTAGGCATTTCGCGCCAACAAATTAATCAACAGATGGAAGAAATTGCTGAGTTAACTGGTTTAGGTGATTATTTAAGCATGCCAGTTAGAACTTACTCTTCTGGCATGATGGTACGTTTAGCCTTTGCGATTTCTACCAGCATTCAACCGGATATTTTATTGATTGATGAAATTTTTGGCGCCGGTGATGCAGATTTTTTACAAAAAGCACGAAATAGAATGATTTCATTATTAAATCAATCCAATATTGTCATCATGGCAACCCATTCTGACGAATTGATTCGAGAATTTTGCAACAAAGCTTTGTTATTGGAAGGTGGTCGTATAAAATATTTTGGCGCTGTAGATGAGGCGTTAGCGTTATATCACAACCGTTCATGAGATAGGTAAAGCATACGAAAATAGGCAGAACATACGAAAACGGCCGTTTACATACTTGTAAGGAGTAAGTAGGATGATTATCAGCAGGACGCCCTATAGGATTTCCTTTGTCGGCGGTGGTACCGATTACCACACATGGTATCAAACTCATGGTGCAGCAGTATTATCAGTAACTATGAACCACTATTGCTACATCAAATGCCGCATCTTACCACCATTTTTTGAACATCAATCACGCATTATTTGGTCAAAAATTGAAGAGGTACGCAATCATAGCGACATTCAACATCCTGCTGTAAAAGCCATTTTAGATTACTTACAAATTAATCAAGGCGTAGAAATCAGCCATCAAGGTGATCTACCTGCCCGTTCTGGCTTAGGCTCAAGCTCTGCATTTACCGTTGGGTTATTGCACGCGATGTATGCTTTACGCGGCATGATGTCGAGTAAACGTGAATTGGCTTGCGAAGCTATTCATATCGAGCGCGATATTTTAAAAGAAAATGTCGGTGTACAAGATCAAATTGCCACTGCTTATGGCGGCTTAAATAAAATTCTAGTGCGCGCTGATGGTAACTTTGAAGTGATACCCATTACTTTACCACTGGCACGCACGCTAGAATTACAAGATCACCTATTATTATTTTTTACTGGCATTTCTCGTACCGCTTCGGATATTGCTGGCGATAAAATAAAAGCGATCCCACAAAAACAACAAGAATTGCATCGCATGCAAGATATGGTAGAACAAGCAGAAAAAATCTTATGCAGCAACCAAGACATCACTTTATTCGGTGAATTACTGCATGAAGCATGGCAATTGAAGCGTCAAATTAGCGATAAAATCGCACCGGATTTCATTAATGATATTTATGATCGCGCGCGCGCGGCTGGCGCAATAGGCGGCAAATTATTAGGCGCGGGCGGCGGTGGATTTATGCTGTTCTTCGTCAAGCCTGAAGATAAAATGCAGCTTTGTGATGCCTTAAAAGATTTATTACTGGTTCCTTTTAATTTTGAACCAAGCGGGTCACAAATTATTTTTTATGATCACTTGCACTATAGCCAAATGGCGATGACGAGACGAGATTATCGACATTTACGTCATCAAGAAATTACCAACGTAGAACCTTTAACTCGTCAACGATTAACGCGTTTGTTGGAAGTAAAAGACAATATTATTGAAACGGAGCAAGCCATATGAGTCAGCAACCATTACTAGACGATGTAAAAAAAACTATTGAAGCCTATTGTGATGCGCAATTCAAATTTTCTTTTGATCTGCAAAATCCAGCAATACGTCTCAATATTCCTACCATACATAGCGAAGAAGTCTATGCGGTTGTTGAAACGCTCTTATCTACATTCACCACCATGGGGAAAAAAGTTCGCGCCTTTGAGAAACAATATGCGGCATATTGCGATGCCAAATACAGTGTCATGTCTAATTCTGGCTCTTCTGCTAATTTACTTGCTGTTGCTGCCTTAGCCAATCCGGTGACACGCGATCATTTGAAACCAGGTGATGAAGTGATTATTCCCGCTTTATCCTGGTCAACCACTATTTGGCCGTTAATCCAACATCAACTCATGCCGGTATTCGTTGATTGCGATATCAATACACTCAATTTAGATTTAAATAAATTAGAACAAGCGATTGGCCCAAAAACACGTGCGATCAAATTAGTCCATGTCTATGGCAACCCTTGCAATATGGATGCCATTATGTCGTTAGCAAAAAAACATAATCTTTTTATTATTGAAGATTGCTGTGAAGCAATGGGCGCGACTTATGATGGCAAATCAGTGGGTACTTTTGGTCATGTCGGTAATTTTAGTTTTTTCTTCGCGCATCATATCAGCACCATGGAAGGCGGTATTTCGATTACCAATGATTTTGACTTAACCGAAACCATGCGAATTTTACGTGCGCATGGCTGGTCACGCGAAGCGGATGAGCATCAAAAATATGTGAATTTATATCCTGATATTGATCCACGCTTCATTTTTATTAACCAAGGTTATAATTTACGACCGACCGAGTTAAATGCTGCGATGGGTCAACAACAACTGCCTAAATTAGATGCCTTTAATGATGGTCGACGCGAAGCAGCGGCTTTTTTCTTGCAGCACTTATCTAAATACGAAGCATTTTTCCATTTCCAAACCGAAACACCAAAAGGCAAACAT
Organism: Gammaproteobacteria bacterium; assembly: GCA_036266895.1. Lineage (GTDB taxonomy): Bacteria > Pseudomonadota > Gammaproteobacteria > DSM-16500 > DSM-16500 > Aquicella. The sequence goes on along the minus strand of DATAXC010000230.1, from coordinate 4,601 downwards.
GTATGGTTTAGTTTTCCAATGGTATTAAAAGATAATACGCCGTTTACCTTAAAAGAAATAACTAGCTACTTGCAGCGGCATCACATTGAAACGCGGCCGATTATCGCAGGTAATATGGCGCGTCACCCTGCGTTTAACATGTATGCGCATCGGATTGCGGGTGGTTTAGAAAATGCTGATCGGGTGATGAAAAGAGGATTTGCATTTGCTTGTCATCATGATATTAATCAGGCGGCTAGGGAATATATTGTTGGGATTATAGATCAATTTATTGAAGAAGTTGGTAGTGGGAAAGTGAAGAGCGAGTTAAAGGTGGGGTGAGGCAATATTACCCCTCACCCGCCGCCTACGGCGTCGGCCTCTCCCACAAGGGGAGAGGCAAATGCTCTAGTGAATTTATTTACTCAACAACGCTTCCACAAGGGAGAGGCAATGCTTTTCACCTTAAATCTACAAAAAAGGTGATAATATTGCCTCTCCCCTTGTGGGAGAGGCCGACGCCGTAGGCGGCGGGTGAGGGGTAATCAAAAAGAAATACTAATTTCTAACACCAGGAGAACACATGAAACAAAAAATCCTAATCTGCGGTGCCACCGGTTTCATCGGACGCAATTTAACCGAACAATTAAGCCAACGGCCCGACCTCGATGTCCACGCCGTACATTTTCAACGACCGGCATACACTTGTCCGAATGTCACTTGGCATCACGCTGATTTACGTCGCCCAGAAGATATTGAACGCATTATTCAAGGTGTTGACATCATCATCCAAGCTGCTGCGACAACTTCTGGCTCGAAAGACATCGTTACGCGTCCTTATATTCATGTCACAGACAATGCCGTAATGAATTCTTATTTATTTCGTGCTGCCTTCGAACACAAAGTACAACACGTGGTGTTTTTCAGTTGCACAGTCATGTATCAATCCAGCGACACTGCTTTAACCGAAACAGATTTCGATGCCAACAAAGCTTTACATCCTCGTTATTTTGGCGTTGGCAACACCAAATTATATGTCGAAAAAATGTGTGAATTTTATGCGGGTATTTCTAATACTAAATTTACAGCGATTCGCCACTCCAATATGTATGGCGCGCATGACAAATATGATTTAGAGCGCAGCCATGTCTTTGGTGCCACTATTACCAAAGTCATGACCGCCAAAGATAAAATAATAGTCTGGGGTACGGGCGAAGAAGAACGCGATTTATTACATGTCGATGATTTAGTTCACTTTGTCGATTTAGCTATCAAAAAACAACCAGAAAAATATCGCTTATATAATTGTGGTTATGGTCAAGCCATCCCGATTAAAGCATTAGTCGAAAAGATCGTGCGGTATTCTGGCAAAACCTTAACCATTGAACATGATTTATCACAACCGACCATTAAAACCAGTCTATTTTTAGATTGCTCGTTGGCCAAAAAAGAACTAGGATGGGAGCCGAAAATAAATTTAGATGCGGGTATTCAGCACACGCTTGCCTGGTGGCGGGATCATATCGGGGTGCAGTTAGTCGCTTAAATAGAAAAGAGTACTTGTTTTTTGCCTCTCCCCTTGTGGGAGAGGCCGCTGCCCACGGCAGCGGGTGAGGGGTAGGTTTCCATAAAATGACCCCTCACCCGCCGCTACGCGTCGGCCTCTCCCACAAGGGGAGAGGCAAAAAACATTTTCATATTTTCATGCAACAAAGCCTTCCCGGATGGCAACACTAGCTGTTAAATAGTTACGGAGACACTTAATAATTATGTCAAAATCAAATGAATTTCTTTTTACCTCGGAATCGGTGTCTGAAGGACACCCAGATAAAATTGCTGATCAAATTTCAGATGCTATTTTAGATGCGATGTTATCACAAGATAAACAATCTCGCGTTGCCTGCGAAACTTTTGTTAAAACCGGCATGGTGATGGTAGGTGGTGAAGTAACCACTTCTGCCTGGGTCGATGTCGAACAGTTAGCACGTAATGTCGTACGTGATATTGGTTATAATAGTTCAGATATGGGATTTGATTGGGAATCATGCGCGATTATCTCAGCTATTGGTAAACAATCACCAGATATTGCTCAAGGTGTAGATCGTGTTTCTCCAGAAGAACAAGGCGCCGGCGATCAAGGCATTATGTTTGGTTATGCTTCTAATGAAACCGATGTGTATATGCCAGCACCGATTTATTACGCTCATCGCTTAATGCAACGCCAAGCAGCATTACGTAAATCTGGCCGTTTATCTTGGTTACGCCCAGATGCTAAAAGCCAAGTGACATTTCATTATGTTAATAACAAACCAGTTGGCGTTAAAACCGTCGTACTTTCTACGCAACATCATCCTGATATTAATCATGCAGATTTAATGGATGCAGTGATTGAAGAAATCATTAAACCCACTTTACCCGCTGCTTGGATAAACAAAGAAACAAATTATTTAATTAATCCAACCGGACGTTTTGTTATCGGCGGCCCATTGGGCGATTGCGGGCTCACTGGCCGCAAAATTATCGTTGATACTTATGGCGGCATGTCACGCCATGGCGGCGGTTGTTTTTCTGGCAAAGATCCCTCTAAAGTAGATCGTTCTGCGGCTTATGCTTGTCGTTATGTCGCTAAGAATATTGTTGCTGCCGGCATTGCTGAACGTTGCGAAATTCAAATTTCTTACGCGATTGGTGTAGCTGAACCGATTTCTATTCATGTCGACACTTTTGACACCAGCAAAATCGCTGATGCTGCCATTATTGCACTAATCCGTCAACATTTTGACTTACGGCCATTTGGCATTATCAAAATGCTAGATTTATTGAATCCAATTTATCGCAATACCGCTGCCTATGGCCATTTTGGACGCGAAGATTTAAACGTTAGCTGGGAAAAAACCGACAAAGCAGCGCTATTAGCTGATGCTGCTGGTTTATCATTGCAACAAGCAACAGGAACGACTGGAGAATAATCATGAGCGCTTCGATCACCAAAATTAACACCAGCAGCAACGATTACAAAGTTGCCGACATCAAGCTCGCCGATTGGGGACGCAAAGAAATCGCAATTGCTGAAACAGAAATGCCAGGCTTGATGACATTGCGTAGCCTATATAAAGACAAACCCTTAAAAGGCGCACGCATTGCAGGTTGTTTACACATGACCATTCAAACCGCGGTATTAATGGAAACATTAATTGCGCTGGGTGCCGAAGTACGTTGGTCTTCTTGCAATATTTTTTCTACCCAAGATCATGCCGCAGCGGCGATGGCACAAGCTGGCATTCCAGTGTTTGCATGGAAAGGTGAATCGGAAGAAGAATATTGGTGGTGTGTAGAACAAACGATTAAAGGGCCCAATGATTGGCATCCCAACATGATCTTAGATGATGGCGGCGATTTAACGCTGTTGATGCATGAAAAATATCCTGAGCTATTAGCCAAAGTAAAAGGTATTTCGGAAGAAACCACCACTGGTGTACATCGTTTATATGAAATGCATAAACTAGGTCAATTAAAAGTACCAGCGATGAATGTGAACGATTCTGTCACCAAATCAAAATTTGATAACTTATACGGTTGCCGCGAATCTTTAGTGGATGGTATTAAACGTGCAACAGATGTGATGATTGCTGGTAAAATCGCGGTGGTTTGTGGTTATGGCGATGTTGGTAAAGGCTGTGCGCAATCGTTACATGCACTTGGTGCAAAAGTGTGGATTACTGAGATCGATCCGATTTGTGCGTTACAAGCCGCAATGGCAGGTTTTAATGTGGTCACCATGGAAGAAGCTGCACCATTAGGCAATATTTTTGTTACTGCCACCGGTAATTTTCATGTGATTACCAAAGAACATGTGTTAAAAATGCAAAACCAAGCGATTATTTGCAATATTGGCCATTTTGATTCAGAAATTGATATTGCTTCACTACGTGAATTACCATGGGAAAACATTAAACCGCAAGTTGATCATATTATTTTACCGAATGGTAAACGCGTAATTTTATTAGCTGAGGGTCGATTAGTTAATTTAGGTTGCGCCACCGGCCATCCAAGTTTTGTTATGTCAACTTCTTTTACCAATCAAACATTAGCACAAATTGAATTATTCAAAAATGCGGACAAATATAAGTTAGGCGTACATGTACTGCCAAAGAAGCTAGATGAAATGGTCGCGCGTTTGCATTTGGATAAATTAGGTGTGCGTTTGACTAAGTTGACGAATGAACAAGCGGAATATTTGAAAGTGAATGTGGAAGGACCATTTAAGCCGGAATATTATCGGTATTAGTTGAGTATTGCCCTCTCCCCCGAGACCCTACAAGGGGCGTTGTTGAATAAATACGCTGGGGTTTTTGCCTCTCCCCTTGTGGGAGAGGCCGACGCCGAAGGCGGCGGGTGAGGGGTGATTTTATGAAAAGCATGTATTAATAGGATATAAATTGTATGTTTTTTGCAAATTAGAACAGATTTTAATATATATTTTAATATTTGTTATGGGAAAAACACCCCTCACCCGCAGCAGAGTTTACCCCTCACCCGCTGCTGCGCAGCGGCCTCTCCCACAAGGGGAGAGGCAATACGCTTCACTTTTCCATTTATTCAACAACGCCCCGTTTACGGGG
>DATAXC010000219.1:0-3759 GCA_036266895.1 Gammaproteobacteria bacterium | reverse complement strand
TATTATTAGACCAACATATTGAAAAATGTGCCGCGTTGATCACGCAAGAACATGGCAAAACCTTGGCTGAAGCTATCAGCTCGGTACAGCGTGGTATTGATGTGGTCGATTATACTTGCGGCATTCCCGCTCATCTGAAAGGTAGTTTTGCCGAAGAAGTTGCTACTGGCATTGACACTTATTCCTTACGGCAACCATTAGGGGTTTGCGTCGGCATCACACCATTTAACTTTCCTGGCATGATACCACTTTGGATGTTTCCAATGGCGGTTGCTTGCGGTAATACGTTCATCTTAAAACCTTCCGAAAAAGACCCTTCATGTTCGCTCTTCTTAGCAGAACTAGCTAAAACTGCTGGTTTTCCCGATGGTGTCATTAATGTTATACAAGGGGATAGCGAAACGGTAAATGCTTTATTGATACATCCTCTGGTAAAAGCCGTCAGTTTTGTTGGATCATCTACTGTTGCAGAACATGTTTACAAAACTGCAATTACCCATAACAAACGTGCACAAGCATTTGGCGGCGCTAAAAATCATTGTATTGTTATGCCCGATGCAGATTTAGATATCGTCGCCGATCAATTAGTCGCAGCAGCATATGGTTGTGCGGGTGAGCGTTGTATGGCTATTTCAGTAGTCATTGTTGTTGGTGATAAAACTGCTGATCAACTCATCAATAAAATGCGTCCGTTAATTATGCAGCTTAAAGTTGGCCCTGGCGATGAACAACAGACTGATATTGGCCCGTTAATCACGCAACAACATTGGCAGCGTGTCTATGAATATATTGAACTCGGCAAACAAGAAGGTGCGCAATTAATTATAGACGGCAGCCAAGATAAACCAGCAGCGCATAAAACCGGCTTTTTTATCGGTGCATGTTTGTTTGATCAAGTTAAACCTAGCATGCGTATTTATCGTGAAGAAATTTTTGGTCCGGTTTTATGCGTATTACGCGTGCCAGATCTGGCGAGCGGTATACAATTAATCAATACCCATGAATATGGTAACGGTGCGGCTATCTTTACCCGTGATGGTTATACGGCGAGAACATTTGCAGAGCAAGCACAGGCTGGAATGATTGGTATTAATGCACCGATTCCAGTGCCAGTTGCGTATCATAGTTTTGGCGGTTGGAAACGATCCTTCTTTGCCGATATAGGTATGTATGGTGATGAAGCGGTACGCTTTTATACGAAATTAAAAACGGTTACGCAGCGCTGGTTTCCACCGACGACGGAGCAGTCAACATGAAAAAAATAGGGTTTATTGGTTTGGGCCATATGGGTAACCCGATGGTACATAATTTATTAAAAGCAGGTTTTCAAGTCTACGTTTACGATATGGTGACAGCAGCCGCAGAGATATTGACTAAAGCGGGGGCTATTGCGGTTACTTCGGTAGCAGAAATCGCCAAACAGGCCGAAGTGATTATTACCAGCGTACAAACCGGTCAACAAGTAAAAGAACTATGCTTAGGAGAGCAAGGTTTATTTGCGCAGGCAAAAGCAAATGCTTTATTTATTGATTGTTCTTCTATTGAAATGACGACAACTCGTGAATTACATGCGCTGGCAATCAAACAAAATATTGCTATGTTAGATGCGCCGGTATCAGGCGGCGTAAGCGGCGCCGCTGCAGCAACGTTAACATTTATGGTCGGTGGTACGCTGGAAAATTTTCAACGTGCGGAACCCATATTATCTGCGATGGGAAAAAAAATTATTCATGCCGGCACAGCGGGGAATGGGCAAGCCGCAAAAATATGCAATAATTTATTGTTAGGTATTTCTATGATTGGTGTTTGTGAAGCATTTTCATTAGCAAAAAAATTAGGATTGGAACAAAAAACATTTTTTGATATTAGTTCGAATGCTTCTGGTCAATGTTGGTCTATGACTAGTTACTGCCCGATACCGAATATCATTGCTAATTCACCAGCAAATCATGATTATGCGCCTGGGTTTATGGCAAAAATGATGTTAAAAGATTTACGCTTGGGACAACATGCCGCAGAAGCAGTGAATGCCGCGATTCCGTTAGGCGCTGTTGCCGCGGAATTATATGAATTATTTGTGAATCAAGGCGGCGGCGAATTGGATTTTTCGGGGATAGTGAAGATGTTAGGGGAAAGTTAGGAGAATGATAATTTTATTCTTTGAAGATAGTAACAGCCCTCTCCCGCAAGCGGGAGAGGGCTGAAATAATAGCATAATTACTCTAAATTTTTTAACTTCGTCTCGGGTACAAAAAATTTAACTAGTCCTAACCCCAACAAAGCCACAAACGCATACATCCAAAATACATTTGCAGCACCTAAAAATTGATGCAAAGATAAAAATGAACAAGCCACAATAAATGCTGCCAAATTATTAATAATAATGGTGACACCCATCAATCGTTCTCGCACATCAATAGGATAAATTTCAGAAATCACTAACCAAGATCCGGGACCTAAGCCGACTGCAAAACCAAAAACATATAATAACAAACAAAATACTGAGAATATATCAGCATAACCAATTGACCATTGTTCAAAAATACCCAATAACGTCAAGGCAATACATTGCAGCAACAATCCAAATATTAAAATCGGTCGCCGGCCAAAAAAATCAAAGACAAATAAAGCAATAAATGTAAATAAAAAATTGCCGAACATGATGATCATTCCAGAAAAAATAGCAGTTATATTGCCTTGCGGATAAACTGATTGAAATATCTGTGGCGCGAAAAAGATAATCGCATTAATACCCGTTGCCTGTTGAAGAACAGCTAATCCATTACCGATAAAAAAGCAGCGTTTATTATTGGTAAAGAGTAATTTAAAATTACTCTTATAGTGATTGTCGCGTTGACTCTCAATTGAACTTAGCGGTATCGGTAAAAAAAAGCTGCTTAGCAATAATATTATCGCAATCATCCCGCCACAAACAAATAACCCTTGCCAAGCTTGATAAGGTGCAACCAGATAACTGCATAAATAACCCAACAAAATACCAAAGGTAATACCTAATTGAAAAGTCGTGACAAATGCACCACGAGATTTAGGCGGCGCTATTTCCGCTAAATATAACGGTACGATAACAAAGATAATGCCACATGCTAATCCCGCAAAAAATTGCCCTATGATAAGAATAACAATGTGACTTGCACATGCGGCTATCGCAAAACCAAACGCATAAATCAACGCAGCCAAGGTGATGCAACGCGGCTGCGGCCACTGCCGATAAATTTTATTGATTAAAGCGCCAATAATCGTGCCAAAAATAATAATACTCGCTGATAATCCTTGCATGAAATCATTTAACAACAGGCTAGGTTGAATAAATAACAACACGCTGCCAATAATACCACCATCGTAACCAATCAAGACACCACCTAAACTGGCGAACAACGCCAAGTAAACGGCAGCGCTTTTGTTGTAACACTTTGTTGTCTGCTTGATAGTTTCCATTCCTCATTATACACCGAGTTAAAAAAATATGCTTGACAGCAACAATCATCCTCATTGAATTGTAGCGTAATTCACTAGGGGTGCCGCAAGGCTGAGAGAGTCCCTTTGAACCTGATCAGGCTAGGACCTGCGAAGGGAATGTGGATGTGCAACTGCGCGAAAGATTTTATATCTAACAAGGACCTGGTCATGTGCCTATGCATTTGTTAAAAGAAAATATGGAGAAACAATTAGACTATTGTTTTGAAGCGCCTTTCTACACTTTAGGCCCGTTAACGACTGATATTGCACCGGGATATGACC
>DATAXC010000218.1:0-5571 GCA_036266895.1 Gammaproteobacteria bacterium | reverse complement strand
AAAGGTAGTGCTTTTAAATCATTTAAAGCAGCTATACAAGCGCATGGGCAGAAAATCGAGCCTACATTAAAATATGCAGGTGTTCAGCGTGGGGAGACCCATAACTGTTTGCCTTATGTATTACAAGAAGCTCAGAAAGCAAAAGGTATTCAGAATGAAATGACCCGGGCAGAAACGGGTACTGAATTACGCTTAGCGATGGTTAGGCAAATTGTTGCGAATAAGATTGAAAACCCAGCAGTGCAGGTAGTACAGAAAGGAAATACTATTTTACTGCAACGTCCTCAGCAACAGGCGACGATTGCTAATGCCGCACAACAACCTTCTGTGAAAGGAAATTCAGCAGCACCTACGAAACAACCTGTACCTGTAGTGCAGTCAACGGTTTTGTCGCCGCCTTCTTCTACTCCGCAACCGGTGACGACATCACAACCTGCAATACCAACACCAGTGCAGCAACCACAATCTACTAAAAAACCAAATGCTCCTCGTAAGAAAAAAACAGTGACGTCTAAACCGCCAACCGTTGCTGAGCCAGTCGTCTCTGCTCCAGCAGCGGTAACCAACGGAGATGATATAGTAAAAACGACTGAATATTTATTGCAGCAAATGTCAACGACGTCTCCAAGTCAATGTAAACCAATACCGTCAACATTACAAAAGTCAGAGCTTGAAGAATTACAAATAGCTCAAAAGGAACTTCAAGAAGCATTTGATGAAGATTTTGCTACGCGTTTACAAAAAGCATTTAATGCGGAGACAAAAGCAAATCGAGTAACTAACGAAGAAATTAAAGGGATATTTGATTATACCTTGCGTAACAGTGAGCGTGTTAATACTGTATATGCGAGCCACTCAGGTTTATTTGCTAAAATTGCAAAGGTTATTACGCCACCGCCTGTAAGCAATGTGATACCTTTTGCGCCAAAAAAGTAAAAGTAATAACTGTTCTTACCTGGAAAAAGACACCCTCTCCCGCCCTTGTTGCGGGAGTGCCCGACAGGGCAGGAGAGGGGGATCTTTAAAAACACATGCTCGCCTTTTGCTTCTCAATCAACTCACGAATGCCATCTTTTGCCAGCAGCAACATCGCAGTTAATTCTGTCTCACTAAATGTATTTTTTTCTGCGGTACCTTGCACTTCAATAAATTTTCCTTGTTCGGTCATCACCACATTCATATCGGTTTCCGCATTCGCATCTTCCACATATTCTAAATCTAAGATCGGCTCGCCTTGATGAATGCCTACCGATACCGACGCGACAAATTGTTTAAAAGGTTCAACCACCAAATTTTTTTTCTTTTTCACATACTCAATCGCATCACGCAATGCAATACAACCACCGGTAATCGCTGCGGTACGTGTGCCGCCATCCGCTTGAATGACATCACAATCGACTACAATGGTATTTTCGCCGAGCGCGGTCAAATCCACTGCTGCACGTAAGGAGCGGGCGATTAACCGTTGGATTTCTTGCGTGCGGCCCACTTGCTTGCCTTTGGCTGCTTCGCGCTGCATGCGATCATGCGTAGAGCGTGGTAACATGCCATATTCAGCCGTCACCCAGCCGCGACCGCTATCTTTTAAAAAAGGCGGTACGCCAGAGGTGAAGCTCGCGGTACAGATGACTTTAGTGTCACCAAATTCGATTAAAACCGCGCCTTCCGCATGTTTAGTATAATTGCGGGTGATACGGATATCGCGTAATTGATTGTTTTTACGTTGATTTAAGCGCATGGTAGCAGACTCGTTTAGAAAAGTGTCATTATAGGCCGTAGATAAGGCTTGTAAAGTGAATAACGAATCATATATATACCTAGAGAATACATAGGAGAAACGGTCTTGATTGATTTACGAGGAACAACCATTGTTTCAGTGCGTCGAAATGGTACAGTAGTAGTGGGCGGTGATGGTCAAGTGACGTTAGGCCATACCATTATGAAATCAAATGCCCGCAAAGTACGCCGCCTATATAATAACAAAATTATCGCCGGATTTGCTGGCGGCACCGCTGATGCATTTACTTTGTTTGAACGCTTTGAGGCAAAATTAGAAACACATCAAGGTAATTTGACTCGTTCTGCTGTAGAATTAGCCAAAGATTGGCGTACAGATCGCATTTTACGCCGTTTAGAGGCGATGTTAGTGGTGGCTGATACCAAAGTGTCTTTAGTCATTTCCGGTAATGGTGATGTCATTGAACCTGAGAATAGTTTAGTGGCTATCGGTTCTGGCGGTCCTTATGCGCAATCGGCAGCGAAAGCCCTATTAGAAAATACCGAGCTCGATGCTAAAACCATTGTTGAAAAAGCCTTAGGTATCGCAGCAGCAGTGTGTATTTATACTAATAATCAATTTACAATCGAAACTCTGTAATTAGGTAATATTATGACAAAGATTATTCCGGCAACACCAACCCCCAATGAAATTGTCGCTGAATTAGATAAACATATTATCGGTCAAGCCGATGCCAAGCGCGCAGTTGCAGTGGCTTTACGTAATCGTTGGCGACGTATGCAATTACCAAAAGAATTGCGTGATGAAATCATGCCAAAAAATATTTTAATGATTGGGCCGACTGGTGTAGGTAAAACAGAAATTGCTAGACGCTTAGCAAAACTTGCTGATGCTCCGTTTATTAAAGTAGAAGCCACTAAGTTTACCGAAGTCGGTTATGTAGGTCGCGATGTGGAATCGATTATTCGCGATTTAGTGGACATGTCTATTAAAATGATCCGCGAAAAAGAAATTGCCAAAGTTAAAGCAACCGCGGAAGAAGCAGCAGAAGAACGCATTTTAAATGCATTATTACCATTGCCGCGTGGCGGTAGTTTTGTCGATGAACCGCATGAACCGATTAAAGAAGATTCAGCTGCTCGGCAAATGTTTCGCAATAAAGTGCGTGATGGTTCGATGGATGATAAAGAAATTGAATTAGAAGTGGCGATGTCACCGTTTGGTGTGGAAATTATGTCGCCGCCTGGCATGGAAGAAATGACACAGCAATTACAAAGCATGTTTCAGAATTTAGGTTCTGATCGCAAAAAAATGCGTAAATTAAAAATTGCTGATGCAAAAAAAATATTACGTGATGAAGAAGCCACTAAATTAATTGATGATGAAGAAATCAAAGCGCGTGCGATCGAAGGCGTTGAACAGAGCGGCATCGTGTTTCTTGATGAAATCGATAAAATTGCTAAACGTTCAGAATATGCAGGCGCTGATGTATCACGTGAAGGTGTGCAGCGAGATTTGTTGCCACTCATTGAAGGGTCAACGGTTTCTACGAAGTTTGGCATGGTACGTACCGATCACATTTTATTTATTGCGTCCGGTGCATTTCATTATGCGAAACCTTCTGATTTAATCCCAGAATTACAAGGGCGGCTACCGATTCGCGTAGAATTAAAATCATTGTTGGCGGATGATTTTGTGCGTATTCTCACCGAACCACAAGCTTCTCTTACCGAGCAATATACAGCGTTATTAGGCACTGAAGGGGCAAGATTAAGATTTACGCCAGAAGGCGTAAAACGCATTGCGGAAATTGCTTGGCATGTCAATGAACGCGTAGAAAATATTGGTGCGCGCCGTTTGCATACCGTGCTGGAACGATTATTGGAAGAAGTATCTTATCATGCTGCAGAAATGCAAAAAGATGAAATCGTTGTGAATGAAGAATATGTCAACCACCGGTTGCAAGAATTAATTCAGGATGAAGATTTAACGGGGTATATCTTATGAGCCAAGAGATTGCTAAAAAAGCAGTAGCAGAAGCCGCACTGGCGTTTATTGAAGACGATATGGTGATTGGTGTCGGCAGTGGTTCCACGGTAAATTATTTTATTGCAGCATTAAAAGCGGTTAAACAAAAAATTGAAGGTGCGGTTGCTAGCTCAATCGCTAGCGCTAATCAATTGAAAGCGTTAGGCATTCCTGTTTTAGATTTAAACTCCGTGAGTGACTTACCTTTATATGTGGATGGTGCAGATGAAATTAATGCAGCCAAACAAATGATTAAAGGGGGCGGCGGCGCGCTGACCAGTGAAAAGATTGTTGCGACTGTTGCCAAAAAATTTGTTTGTATTATTGATGCAAGTAAACAAGTAGATATATTAGGTACGTTTCCGGTTGCCGTTGAAGTGATCCCGATGGCGCGCAGTTATGTGGCTAGACAAATTGTGCAATTAGGCGGTGATCCGGTTTATCGAGAAGGGTTTATCAGCGATCATGGTAATGTGATACTCGATGTGTTTAATTTAAAAATACTTGAACCAAAAGCTTGGGAAGAAAAATTAAAAAATATCGTCGGCGTTGTTGAAAATGGGATTTTTGCGAAACGCATGGCTGATGTTGTATTAGTGGCAGATGCGAGTGGGAAAGTAAGGTAGTTCGCACGTGTAAACGGCCGGCTTTGGTCAATCTTCAATGAAAAGCTTGGCCAAAAATGCTCACATACTCGCGTGTATGCTGCGCTTTTTGGCCAAGCTTTTCATTGAACCTTGACTCAAAGCCGACCGTTTTTCGTATGTTCTGGTTTTGCTACTATGCAACTGTTTGCGGTTTGGGAAAAAATACCCTCTCCCGCCCTGTCGGGCACTTCCGCAACAAGTGCGGGACGGCGCCTTCCCGTAAACGGGGGAGGGGACAATAGATAGGTCAAAGTTTTTTCTTTCGATAATACAATGAATTTGGATTTCATCCCCTCCCCCACTTGTGGGGGAGGGTGCCCGAAGGGCGGGAGAGGGGCTTTTTCTACACCAACTTCTCCCGCAACTTCGTAATAATATCCGCATAATTATCATGACCAAAAATTGCAGAACCAGCAATAAACGTATCCGCCCCTGCTTTTGCCACTTCATGAATATTGTCTGCTTTAATACCTCCATCTACCGCAACACGGATATCCAGCTTATTGATATCTACCCATCTTTTGACTTGCGTAATTTTAGTTAAGGCACTGGGAATAAACTTTTGACCGCCAAACCCGGGATTAACAGACATAATTAACACTATATTTAATTTATCTAACACATATTCCAAGCAATCAAGCGTAGTCGCCGGATTTAAAGCCAATCCTGCTTGGCAGCCATGTTGACGAATCAACGCCAGACTGCGATCAACATGTTCAGACGCTTCGGGATGAAAGGTAATATGACTTGCGCCAGCTTTAGCAAAGTCTACAATTAAGCGATCAACCGGTCGTGTCATCAAATGCACATCAATCGGTGCTTGGATACCGTAGTTACGTAATGCTTCGCAAACCAACGGACCAACGGTTAAATTCGGAACATAATGGTTATCCATGACATCTAAATGTAACATGTCGGCACCCGCTGCCAACACAGCTTCCGCTTCTTGTCCTAAACGGGCAAAATCGGCGGACAAAAGGGAAGGGGCAATTAAATAGTTTTTCATGATGATGAGCCTTGTTTGCACAGGAGATCTTCCTAATTAGCATAAGCGCCTTTATCATGCAATAAATCTCTGCAAAACAATGAGTATGGCCTCTCCCCTTGTGGGAGCCGCTCATTAACGTTTGCGGTTCGAATGATGGTGGGCACGCTGCG
>DATAXC010000188.1:0-5455 GCA_036266895.1 Gammaproteobacteria bacterium | reverse complement strand
AGATTTTAATATTAGGTTGTTGGAAAAACACCCCTCACCCGCAGCAGAGTTTACCCCGCACTTGTTGCGGGGCAGCGGCCTCTCCCACAAGGGGAGAGGCAATACTCTTCGCTTTCCCATTTATTCAACAACGCCCCTTGTGGGAGAGGCAAAAGCTCCAGCGTATTGATTTATTCAACAACGCCACTTGTGGGGGAGGGATCGGGGGAGGAGGTAGCGTTTTTTGCCAGATCGTGAACGATTACCATCCACAAATAATTTGTGAAGCACGCTTAAGCTAATAATATTTTATCGCTCTAATTCGCGTTTTTTACTTGACTGCTCTTCTCACACTCGCTTTAATAGGCATCTCTTAGTTAAATTGGCCAGATAGCTCAGTTGGTAGAGCAAAGGACTGAAAATCCTTGTGTCCCTGGTTCGATTCCAGGTCTGGCCAATTGGAAAGTGAGAAGAGTCAAATAGTTAAAATAAATACTCCTACCTGATAAAAACAACTAAAAATATGAAGTGCGAATGAAGTGCTAAGCTTTCATAGCAGAAATATATTTATATAGTATTGGTATACCCAAAGCGTTTCAATTTTAGGTATTTAAACACCTAAAATTGAAACGCTTTGGGTATAGAATATCATTAATTGTATGATTTCCCTGACACATTCCGTACGAGTATTTATGCAAATTTATCCTTTTGCTAAGAGAAAGAAACAAACTACAAAAATTCATCTGCATTATCATGCGTAATAAACACGGCTTCGTTTGCTTGTGGAAAGTGCTGGTAAAAATATTGTAGTGCTTTTTCATGTCGTGGCTGCAAACCTTCCCAAGTGACTTGATAAGGTGTGATGGTCTTTCCTTGCATGGTAACAAAATCTACTTCTCCTTTATGCAATTCGTGCCAATAGAATACTTGTTCGTGTGTTTGCCTTAAACGTAAAAATATCATTAACTCTAAGCTCTTTCCTAAATCACGACCTGTTGTGCTAGTAATCGCATAACGCATGCCAGAATCAATAGGATAATATTTTTTTTGCTTACTGAGTTGTTTTTTTTCTGAAAATGCAAAATAAGGGCAAGCAAATAGTAAATACGCATCTTCACAAGCTTCTAGATACGATTTAACAGTATCTACACTCAGGTCAGTGACAGCCGCAATTTTTCGAAAGCTTAACTCTGACCCACAACTATCAAAAGCCATTTTGGCGACTTGCTTAATTGCTTGCGGCGTGCGCGCATGAACTCTTTTCAATACATCTCGAAAAATGATGTCATGAAAGTATTCTTGCAATAATTGATAGGGTTGGCCAAATGTCAGAGGTCGCGGAAATCCACCAGAAAGCAAATAATCTTCCAAGTTTTTTTTCGGAAATAATAATTTATATTCGGCAAATGAAAATGGAAATAATTCCAGTGTAATATGTCGTCCAGTTAATGCTGTAGCAAATTCTCCACTTAAGAGACGAGAATTAGAGCCTGTTAAGATAAAATAATTATTTTGTGGACGTTCTAATTGCGTATGAAGCCACTTTTCCCATTCTTGCACATTTTGAATTTCGTCAAAAAAGAAGTAACAAGGATTGTCAGTAGGAATTTTTTTTCTGGCAAGTGTAACAATGCGGCTCAATAACCGATGATTAAGCTCATCCATTAATCTAGGATCTTCAAAGTTACAGTAATAACACTGGGCTAAGGGAAAATTATAATACTTGGGCAATTGCGCCAATAATGTTGATTTTCCACAACGACGTACGCCTTGAATCACCAAGGCCAAGTCTGTATGCAACTGTTTCGGCAATTCTAATTGCCTAGATATAGCAGATGGAGGAGACGTTTCCCAAAAACTCCAATCATGTAAAACATCTATAACATGCTGATCTGAAAGCATAAAAATAAGTCCAATTAACTGGTCACAATTGTCAAACATACCTGACAATTTAGATTTTGTCAAATTAACTGGACACTTGGAGTTAGCAAGGCATAAAATAAAGCCCTTATGATAATTTTTATTTCGCAAAAAATTTTACTTGTGGCAGTCCTTTGAAATATTTATCTGCTGTAATAAGTGTAACATCATGTTTTTTACTGGTTGCATAAATAATTGCATCTGCCATAGCTAAATTGTATTCGCTCGCTATATCTGCCGCAGAGAGCGCAATACTAGTATCCAGTGGAACAACCGTACCACATTCAGTGATACCAATGATTTCCAATGCCAATGTAGAATCTTTTTCACGACAAATCCATTTATATAATTCATGTTGAATGAGCGTAGGAACAATTAATTCTCTTGGATCACTCAAATAAGGTGCGAACAGACTAGCTAATTTGCCTTCAGTTAACCATTCAATCCAACCACAAGTATCTACTAATTTTTTCATAAACGGGTATTTTCCTAACATTTATTATTTTTATAAACGATCACTACGATCACGAACGCTTTTAATATTTGCTCCCTTAAGAATACCACGCACCCCTTTTATATCTCGTTTGGGCACAAGCTCTAAACAATCACCTTTAAGGACAAAAATAAATTGTTGTCCCGGCTTAATATGTAACTGCTCGCGTATCTTTTTAGGAACACTAATTTGAAATTTTGAGGAAATAGTAGCGGTAAACATATTTCTTACCTTTTTGTTATCGATGCATAATTTGTAATATAAATGAAAATTACGTTAAAATCAAGAAACAATTTTTGAGCGGTATTGCGTACCGTTAAAACCATGGCTTGGTCAGTGCATTGATTGTATAAAATGTAAGCAACTAACCCCCTGCACAAAGATAAATACCAATCAACTTAAAGCTGCGATATCATTATTACTGAGCTAGCTATTTAGTTACATTGGATGAACTAACCTACCCGCAACAATAAGCAGGGAGCGGCTAAGTGCTTAATACCTTTTTGATTTTTGTTGGTGCTGGTTTTGGTGGTGTTTTTCGCTACTGGATATCCAATATTACCTATAGCTTCTTAGGCCGTCAATTTCCCTATGGCACATTGGTCGTTAATGTAAGCGGTTGCTTTTTAATGGGCTTACTCTATGTGCTTATATTAGAACGGTTCGACGGCCTCGGGCCACAATTACGTTCTTTGTTACTCATTGGGCTTTTAGGCGGTTACACTACTTTCTCTTCTTTCTCCATAGAAACACTTACTCTTTTTGAAAATGGGGCCTATTTAAGCGCCGCATTAAATATTTTATTTAGTCTCATTCTATGTATTGCGGCAACTTGGTTAGGCGTTATGGGAGGAAGACAATTATGAAAACAATGGATGTCGTCATCGTTCGAATTTATATTACCGAATCATCGCATTTACTTAATAAAATTGTTACTTATCTTAAAACAGAAGCAAAAATCCGCGGCATCAGCGTTTTTCGTGCTATTAGCGGTTTTGGTGAAACGGGTAGCCATACTACCTCTTTACTCGATCTTTCACTTGATTTACCACTCTCAATAGAATTCTTTGATAGTAAAGATAAGATAGAGGCTGCATTAGAATATTTAAGTAGCATAATAAAGCATGAACATATTGTATTTTGGAATGCAAAAACCAATGATTAAGCCACTATAGTTCCATTGCATGTGTCACACAACCTACTTTAATAAATCATCTACGATTTCCATGCAGATTTCTGGAAATTTGCGTTCCGGATCCATACAATTTTTTATGTTAACAATCGCCCGTTTAATTTCATCGGGTAATATATCAGAAGGTGCATTCTCGCCTGGCCATGAGGCATCTCGCGTAGCTTTATTCGGCCAACGAGAATAAGCCAACCAATAACCCTCTTCCGTTTTATGCAAACAAGAACCCAATGCACCCCGATATTTCACAAAATAATTGGCTATTTGATTCCATAGCATTTGATAGGTTTTTTCTGTTCCTGGAAGAAGATAAGCTCTATATATGGATGGAATCCTTTTATGATGAATCTTGACCTAAGATATACATACCCATTACACATGAAAATACGATTTATGCATTTTCATGTATTCATTACGCGATAGGGTTTCTTAATGAACTTCAGAGTTGCTTCAGTATATAACTTCAGAGTAAATTAGTATAGACAACGGTTCCAAACCTGAGTCTTACTGCGACTACAGCCAATAAAAATAGCCACTTACCTGTCGATAGTGAACAAAAAATAGACGAGGAGCACAGCCCTGCTCCTATATGCTTAAGGAAAAAAATAATGACCATTAGTTATGAAGAATTTGAAAAAGTAGATTTTAGATCAGGCATCATCACTAAAGTTGAACTTTTTCCGCGTGCAAAAAAACCAGCTTATAAAGTATGGGTTGATTTTGGCCCGGAAATCGGAACAAAACAAACCTCTGCGCAAGTGACACATCACTACACCCCAGAAACGTTGCTAGGACGACAAGTCGTTGGCTGTGTTAATTTGGGTAGTAAAAATATAGGCGGTTTTACCTCGGAATTCTTGCTAGTAGGCTTTCCAGATGATAATGGATTTGTTTGTTTAGTCAGCATAGACCCCAAGGTAGCAAACGGAAAAAAATTATTTTAATTCTATTGGAAAATGATCATGACGATTAATTTTCATATCGTAAAGAATATTTCCAACCTGGCTCTATTACAAAATATTGAAAAGCGCGCAGCTGAACAATTCAAAAGTGTCGGTTATGATTCCTCTAACTGGTCAATGATACCTTTAGAATCGTTAAAGAGATATTGCGATGATCAAAGATTATGGGTTGCGGTGAATGATGAACACTTACCTATTGGATTTGCTGCGATTGATATTTATAACCCTTACATTCACTTAGAAGAATTGGATGTCGATCCTGTCTTTCAACAACAAGGCGTTGCATCTGCTTTACTGAAAGAAGTAATAACCTTAGCGCAGCAATTAAAAGTAAAGGCAATCACTTTGCGCACTTTTAAAACCACCGCTTGGTCAGTACAATTGTACAAAAAATTTGGTTTTAAAATCACCGATGAAAAGAGCAATCATATTTTGACGATGATTAATAACGAAATGAGCATTGGCTTACCATTGGCAGATCGAATCACCATGATTTTGCGTTGTTTACCTTAATGACGAAACATCGCAACCATGACATGCATTACCTACGCAACCCAATCAGTTTTGCGGCTTCTGTTTTACAAGATTCAATTTGATCTAGCTGGATCATTATTTTCAACTTCCACAATCATGTGATTGGCGATCAATCGCGCAACCGGTACAAGATCGGATAGCGGGCGCGGTTTGTATATCATTATTTGATCATCACAAACTCCTTTTTGAAATATTGTGCTTCATGGTATTATTTTAACGTGATTTTAATAAGGTTGGTAGAAATATGGTGGGCAAAGCGCAGCGTGCCCACCACTCTTCACATACAAGGAATAGTGCATGTCTTATACAGTTCCACACTTCATCAATAATCAATTGATCACTTCCACCACTCGATCTCTCCCTATCTATAATCCTGCT
>DATAXC010000153.1:0-1762 GCA_036266895.1 Gammaproteobacteria bacterium | reverse complement strand
AATCGTCTTAGCTTCACGGCCACGTGCAAACTGCAATTTTTCACGTAATAACGCTTCTAACTCTGCTTTTGTCGGCACATGATCTACCCACCTAACGTTATGAACGTTAGGGTTGCTAACGTTCATAACGTTAGGTATAATGGCATTATGTCTATTAGGTATAATTATTATGGAAATACAACAACTTAACGAATTACTAGCGGCTGGCATTTTTGATGCAGCAGGTCAATTTCCTCATTTAGAGCGCCTGCAAAAAGCGCCTTTTCAGTTTAAAATAAATTTTGGTTTAGCATCATTACCAGAGGAAGCAGGCATATTACTTATTCGTGGTGCAAGACAATATGGAAAAAGTACTTGGCTTGAAACAGAAATCAAGAAAACCATTCAACAATTTGGACCAGGTAGTGCCTATTATTTGAATGGAGAATATATTGCAGATATCATTCAATTTGAACAAGCACTTATAAAGCTTTTAACCGCTTTTGAAAAAAGCGCGCGCGTTAAGCGACTATTTATTGATGAAATTACGGCTATTCCACACTGGGAGTTAGTGCTTAAACGATTAGCAGATAGAGGATTGTTGCAAAACATATTGGTAATCACAACAGGATCGAAAGCAACTGATTTAAGACGTGCACATGAAAGATTACCCGGACGTAGAGGAAAATTGTCACGCAGTACCTATCTTTTTACACCGATTACGTATAGTGAGTTTCATAGAGTATGTGGTCATCTGCTTGGTCAAAATACATTAATTGCATATTTACTATCTGGTGGCTCACCTATTGCTTGCAGCGAACTCGCGACGGAAAAAGTCATCCCAGAGTATGTTATTGAGCTCACACGCGATTGGATTGAGGGAGAAGTTTCTGCTGCAAATCGCTCACGTGCAGCACTTCTGAATATATTGCAAGTGCTTTTTCGATATGGCACCACGCCTGTTGGGCAAGCAAAGCTTGCTCGCGAATCAGGCCTTTCCAATAATACTGTCGCAGCGGGATACATTGAGTTATTAAATGATTTAGGCTGCGTCATTCCTGCTTTCCCTTGGGACAATAATAAAAAAATTTTACTATTACGCAAAGAGTGCAAATATCATTTTACTAATTTATTGGTAGCCGTCTCTTACCATCAAAATAGAATACGCAGTGTTAATGACTTTTTGGCTTTATCACCAGTTAATCAAGCAATGTGGTATGAATGGTTAGTAGCACAAGAACTATCACGCCGCGCTGCTATTACAGATGCAGAAATTCTTTCACCATTAGCTTTTTGGCAAAGCAAAGAAAACGAAATTGATTTTGTTGTACCGCCTGATTTATGGATTGAAGTAAAACGAGGTCGCAGTTCAGCCATAGAATTTGGCTGGTTTCCACAAGTTTTCCCCAAACAACGGTTAACCGTTATTAATTCAGCACCATTTGAAACGTCAACCACACAGGGTATAACGCTGGAAAACTTTTTGGAATCAGAATAATCCCCCCTTCAATACCACTATGCCATTAAAAACACTTTTTTGGTCAAAAAATAATTTCGTCTGCCCATAAACGGGCCATAAAACTTTGCCAGGGCAAGCAATGAATATCTCCGTGTTTTATCTCAATATTATCTTGCGAAACAAGGTATAATTGCTTAAACATCTTTTCTTCGGACAAGCATTGTAAGCCTTTTAAATCTTGCGGGGTGATTTTTTTACTTGCTTTAACTTCAATAGCGATATGATCATCAATAATAAAATCAACTTCCTGTTGATGGGTACTGC
>DATAXC010000135.1:0-5243 GCA_036266895.1 Gammaproteobacteria bacterium | reverse complement strand
TAAGTAAGCTGAGTAAGCTTAGACAATCCAGTATAGAGCGTTTAAATCATGCTATGGTATATGTGTTAACACAAATTGAAAAATCATGTATTGAAAAAGATATGCTTAGTGTTTATGTAACCATTTTAAGAGGGGATGTAGAGAATGCAGAAACTGAAATGTTGAAAAAATACATCAATGAAAAAATGATAAGTCATAATAGGGGACGTTCACCAGGCCGGACAAGTTCTTTTCGTCTGCCAAATATTAAGGGTGCGATGTCTGAAATTCCTTTACCTATCCCTCGCCCAAAGACTTTATTACGTAAAAGAGGCTCAGGTATTTTTGATAACTATATAGAGAAACCAGATTTGCCGGTCGTGCAAAAAACTGATTTAATTGATAAACCAGATGTAGCTAAGAAACAAGAGGATAAAATTGAAACGTCAGATCAACCTGATTCAATTAGTTGCAAACCACCAGGTCGAAATTAGACCTAACCAAAACGCATATTTAAAGAAAGAACGGCCGCTTGTGCGCTTAAGTCAGTTACTTTTAAATGATGATCAGTTGTTTGTGTTGGTGCAGTGTTCAATTGACCTTTACCAAAATTCATATAACGGTAATCAACAGACGCAATGTATTGTATTTTTCGTTTGGTATCATGATAAATCTGATGTTGAATGCCTATTCCCATTTGATAGGCAAATGCATAGACGTTTTGATTGCCAAATCGAGTTGGTATCGTACCGATATTTGCCGCAGGATTAGTTGCTGTTTCGCTAAAATCAAATAACCGGTTCTGCGCAACACCGATACCTGCGAAAATAAACGGCTGCCAAGAATAAGCAGTCAGGATTAAACGTGGGGTAAACATCAGCGCATAACTTTCAGCATTAAATCGATAATTCAGTGTATCAGGATTTCCTGCATAAAATGGATACTCTAATCCTTTTACTTGCCCTAGATCAACGTAATAGGCGATTAAATTCAGGCTAAGACTTAAAGGCTGATTGAAAATTTGTTCTAATGTATGTCCAATGCCGATGCCTGCTAACGGGCCGGTTTGCCAGCTTTGATGCGTGTCATATTGATTAGTGATAGGGATAGAATCAGGCGGTAAGCTGTTACTGACACTGTAACGATTCGCAATCAGTTCATCAACAGTGACTTTTTGATTATTTGATAGTCTAGAGAATGCGGCACCACCGGATAAAATAATATCGATATTGCCGGCTTGAGCCGAGTAGGTGGTAAATAATAGTAATATGGTTAAGAAAATCCGTTTCATTGACATGATTTAAAGTAGAACTCCTCTGCCCGTATTTGCTAAGACTACAGCGTATTGTATAGGTATTGTATAGAAAAGAAAGAGCTGTATTAGGTAAGCCAGTTTTCTGGCTTTCGCTGTTGCCAGGTAAATTGCGTTCTTTGCTAACCAAATATCCATTTATGATTATTGAATCAGACAAAATTTTTTATTTGGCGGCTTGTCGAGGCCATAATCATATTCTTAACTGGCTTACAAAAACTTTTGTAGATATGCTGTTTGATTTAACCGATAAAGAAAGCTTTCTGGATATTAGACGGGCTTGGTTAAAGGAAATTAATAGATATGCTTTAGAAGCAAATGTTCCTATTCTCTTGGTTGGCACAAAAGCAGATTCAAAATCACATGCGGTTACAGACACGGAAATTGAGATGCTTAAGAAGAATACTGGTATACCATATCATCCAGTTAGCGCTAAAAACACCCTTAATCTTCAAGAAACGGTCGATAATATAGTTGCCCGTGCATTTGCACATCAACAAAAACGAATAGCAGAAGAAGCAGCTAAACAACAACGACACTCACCACCAAAAAAATAAACAGTGAGAAAAAAATGGAAAATGGTCGATTTGTAACCGTTCACAGCCTGGTAAGAAATACTCTCCCCGCGCGCGCTATTGGCGATGTTGAATAAATAAATGAGTTAGAGCTTTTGCCTCTCCCACAAGGGGAGAGGCAATACTCTTCACTTTTCCCACGTATTCAACTAGCAGAAGCATCGTAGGTTGGGCTGAGCTTGCGAAGCCCAACAATCTGCGAAGCCCAACTAAATCTATCCAGCTGCGCAATGGCATTGCACTTTCTCTGTTTGCACACGATGAGTATGGATATTTACACTATAATGACGATTCTTTTCATCGGTAATGAGTAACCTGTCTTTATTTAATGTCATACGTGTAATAAAAATATCTTGTACGTCTGTTTCCAAAGCAGGCTTATACTGCACTCGATACACTTGCGCTTTCCAGAGTAATTGTTTTGTTTTGATGTCGTGTGCTTCAATGATACCGCCTTTTGCATAGGCTGCGGAATAACTGATGCCTTGATGAGTAATTGCGGGAACGACTGGCGGTGGAACACGTTTTGCAAAGCTATTGCTGCTTAATAAAAGAATACAGAAAATCAGTAGCAAACCGTAAAACTTATTGATTAATTTCATATGGTTACTCGCTCTAAAAAGGATAAGGTTCATTTTTCTAAATTTTTTAATTACTTCTTTGCGCTTCAATCGGCCTAACAGCCATCTTTGCTATGCCGATAGTCGAATGATTTTTTATACGGTTACTCGCATAAGAAATGCCAAACGTGATGATACCAATACCAGCTAAAAAACCACCTAAAATAAAAGAAGTGATATGGCTATAACTGGCAATCCATAAGCTCAACAGAAAAGAGCCTGACATTTGCATAAAACCAATCACTGCTGACGTACTGCCGCCTAAATGTCGTAATTCCTCCAATGAATTGGCTATCGCATTAGGAATGATAATACGAGCACCCAAGGTGTAAATGGTTGCGGGCAATAAGACCGAAAACACACTGCTATAATTGCACATATAAGTAAACATCATGGTGATGCCGCCTGCCAGTAATAAAAATGTACCGATAAATAATAAGCATTGCGTTCCTAGACGCGTCACAAATTGATTAACAATGATACCGCCGGTTAAATAACTACAGGCGATTAATAAAGAACACCAACCATATTCACTAGGGCGTAACTGATACTGATTGGTAAAAAGAAAAGAGCTGACTTGAAAATAAGCAATCAAGCCAGCAAAAGCCAGTGTATAGCATAACGTGCCTATGATAAATGAGGGGGTGGTTAAAACAGCATAATAATTTTTAACCACAGTATTGAATTGTGTGACCCATAATGTTGAAGTGAAAGACAAAGTTTGGCTATTGGTTTCGGGAAGGAATTTGACAACGGCAGCCCAAACCAGCATGGCATAAGCGAAAGCAATGGCGAAATTTGCACGCCAGCCATACCATTCTTGGATATAGCCCCCCATGATAGGGGCGATGCAAAGGGTTAAAACTAAGGCAGTAGTGGTATGTGACCATGCTTTCGAAAAATCGCTGCCTTTAAAGCAATCGCTAGCAATCGCCCGATTGAGCACCCCGCAGGAGCCTGCCCCGACACCAACAATAAACCGGGCTAACAGCAATAACGGTGCAGAAAAGGCGAGAGCACACAATAGGTTGCCGATAATAAAAATCGTCAGTCCATATAACATGATGATTCTACGGCCATAATAGTCGGAAAGAGGGCCGTATATCAATTGAGATAAGCTAAATCCGAGTAAATACAAGGTTAAAGTCATTTGTATATAACCCGGGGAGGTTTGAAAATATTGACTGAGGGCAGGTAACGAGGGCAAATAACTATCTAATGCAAACCGAGCAATGGAGGAGGTTAAGCAAATTAATAAAATAATTCGTAAGTAATGCATAATAATTTTATTTTATACCTGATGAGCACCTAACATTTCATTGTATTTGTATTTTAATGCTTATTCAATAAAAGCTAGCTTGGAGAAAACAAGTTGTAATTTTATTTTTAGTTAATTTTCTTTGTAAAATGGCCTGCAATGGAAATCATTAAGCACTTGATGCGATCAACTTTCTCAGTATATGATTGTGTTGGGCAGGTATTGATCGAAACCCTACAAGCATGCCTGAAGGAAATCAGAAGGATGATATGGTGCGCAAGCCTTTTTATTAAGGAAGCCTAAAGTATCACCGAGATGTCCACTTATCATATTCGGGCGTTCGATCAATCCTGCCTATTTTTTTGATCAAAATTTGATCATTTAAACCCTCTTTTAAATTATTGAATTAAGATATAATAGAAATAGGGGTTGCCTGCTTTATTTTAGGGGTGACGCAAGGCTTTTCATCTATTTTATAGGTGATAATAAATGATTAAAGTCTTAGTCGTAGATGATCATGCGCTGATACGGATGGCCATTAAATCTCTGTTAATTGATGCACCAGGCATCAAAGTCATTGGCGAAGCAGCTAGCGGAGAAGAAGCCGTTGTATTAGCCAAAGAATTAATACCAGATGTGGTTATCCTCGATATTGATATGCCGGGCATTGGTGGTCTGGGCGCTATTCCTAAATTATTAAATCATCAGCCAGCGATTAAAGTTCTTATCTTGACCATTTATGATGCAGAACCTTATCCAACTCGCCTCATAGAAGCGGGGGCGCATGGTTATTTAACCAAAGGTTGTCAACCAGAAGAATTAATCAAGGCGATTCGTGCAGTGTATGCTGGTGAAAGTTATATCAGCCCTCGTGTCGCGCAGAACATGGCGGCAAAACGTTTTGCTAGCGAACCAGAGTCTCCATTTAATTTGTTATCAAAGCGCGAATTTCAAATTGTGTTAATGTTAATTCAAGGTGTACCTCCAAAAGAAATTTCTGAAAAATTATTTTTGAATATGAAAACGGTGAATGGTTATCGTTATTTGATTTTTAAAAAATTGCATGTTTACAGTGATGTTGAGTTGACTTTATTGGCGTTGCGGCATGGGTTGTTAGAAAGCGAGAAAATGTAACAGCAGGCCTCGTAATTGAATTTGTAGCGTTGTTGTCGCTCGCCTCGCTGCTCATGTACTTAGTGTACATTCCGTGCGCTCGGCTTCGCGACGCCTAGCTACAAATCCAATTACGAGGCCTGTTAATTAGTAGGTTGGGTTGAGCTTGCGAAGCCCAACAATGGCGGGAGAAGGTTATTTTCTACTAACAAAAACATTATCTTTAATATAAAATCGCAACAATCGCTTCGCCCAATGACCGGCATAATCTACACCAATCCGCGGACGTTTTATAATGCTAAATTTTTTAATACTTGTTGGTGTAGTAATATGAAAAGTAGTGCTTAACAAATCATGTGCATTTAATGTTTTATCAATATGCATCG
>DATAXC010000143.1:0-3996 GCA_036266895.1 Gammaproteobacteria bacterium | reverse complement strand
TCGATCAAAGCCACTAATACTTCTATCAAGCGTTTTTTACTTTCCACATCGCCTATCGTACCGGCACGATAACGATTTTTTGCTTCTTCCACCCAAGCTTGATCCGGATTAAACGTGTCATGGAAAATCCATAAAGGATTATTTTCTACAGTTCCTTTATCAGTTGCTTTTAATCGGTTGGGGTCAGTATACATGGACATGACTTTCTTCTGTACTGTATCTGCATCATCACTTAAAAAAATGGCGTTATTAAGCGATTTAGACATTTTCAATAAATTGCCGCCAGCACCTGGTGCGCCAATGCCTGGCAAGCGGCAAGCACGACCTGATTTGACTTCAACAATCGGGAATAAACCACCTTTTTTAATATAATCGGCATCTTCGGTATGCGGATCGACTTGGCAATATAACTGGTTAAACCGACGTGCTACTTCACGCGTCATTTCAATATGCGGCACTTGATCTTCGCCAACCGGTACCAGTTGCGGCCTAAAAGCCAAAATATCTGCTATTTGACCCACTGGATAAAGTAAAAACCCAAATGGGTAATTATCGCCTAAACCTTTATCCCGAATTTCATCTTTAATGGTCGGATTACGCATCAGTCGGGTAAATGGGACTAACATACTGAAAAAGAATGTTAATTCAGCAATCGCAGCAATATTCGATTGCAAGAAAATCGTACTGCGCTGAGGATCGATGCCTGCTGCTAAAAAGTCCAAAGTAATATCTAACACACTTTGATGTATTTCTGCCGGTTTATCCATGCGCGTAGTAAATGCATGCACGTTGGCAATAATAAAATAGCAATCATAGTCATTTTGCAGATTGACACGATTTTCGAGTGATCCAACCCAATGCCCTAAATGTAAGCGGCCGGTTGGCGTATCACCAGTTAATATTCTAGGTTTTGTTGTGTTCATAAGATTTTTCAGCCAATACCAAATGATAATATACTTGCCCTGCATGTTGGCTCTTCAATAAGCGCC
This sequence comes from Gammaproteobacteria bacterium, assembly GCA_036266895.1. GTDB lineage: Bacteria > Pseudomonadota > Gammaproteobacteria > DSM-16500 > DSM-16500 > Aquicella. The sequence continues at coordinate 3,007 of DATAXC010000143.1, read as the reverse complement.
AACCCAATGGCAGCTCATTATCCTCGATTGGCCGTTCCGCTTCCAGGTAAATATAAGCTTGCTCCGCTAAAAATGCTTGTGCGGCTAAATAAGCACAGGTAGATAACAATAATGATGTATTATATGGTGGGTCTAGGAAGACGATATCGAATGGTCTATTTGGACGGCGCAATGCTGCGGGCGCTTGCGCAGTATAAATTTCAGCTTGGGTGATATTAAAAATCTTCGATTCTTGCTGCAATAATTCCACAATGCGCGAGTCATTATCCACCATCACCACATGCGTCGCACCACGGGATAAGGCTTCAAAACCCAATACGCCGCTGCCTGCAAACACATCTAAGCAATGTGCGCCGGCAATGACCGGAGACAGCCAATTAAATAAGGTTTCCCGCACTCGATCAGGGGTCGGCCGCACACCTGCTGCATCCGGCACTTTTAGTTTTCGGCCGCGGTGTTGGCCGCCAATAATTCGAACAAATCCTGTCATATACGCCTCGAAATTAGCTTTGCAGCGTTGTTGCTGCTCGCCTCGCGTGCTCATGTACCTTAAGTACACTCCGCGCGCTCGGCTTCGCAGCGCCTAGCTGCAAAGCTAATTTCGAGGCGTATTGTGTACTCACTAATTACTACTAATCTAAAAAATGCTAACCATCCAAGAGGACGCCTGCGTAGGTTGGGCTGAGCCTGCGAAGCCCAACAATGGCGGGAGAGGGTACCTCATCCTAGGCATTCTCGTCATAACGATATAAGATACGCCAATAATATAAATGACACATCCGATAGGAACTGCACATGTTAGACTTCCTGAAAAGAAAAAAAAATACCCCAGCCGAAATAGAATCACCTTCGACAACTATTGAAGAAGCAGCCCCCACCAGCAACACTAGTTTTTTCACGCGCTTAAAACAAGGGTTAACCAAAACACGGCAGCATCTCTCCAATAACATCAGTGATTTATTCCTAGGTAAAAAAGAATTAAATGCGGATTTATTAACGCAACTCGAAACGGCTTTATTAACCGCTGATGTCGGTATTGCCACCACCGAGCAATTGATCAATACCTTGACACAAAAATTAGCGCGCAAAGAATTAAGTAATCCCCAAGCCGCCTTACAATGCCTACGCTCGGAAATGCAGCATATTTTACAACCGTGCGAAGTGCCACTCACTATTGCTAAAGAAAAAAAACCTTTTGTCCTGCTAGTCGTTGGCATTAATGGCTCGGGCAAAACCACGACTATCGGTAAATTAGCCCATTACTACCAACAACAAGGTCAGCAATTAATGCTGGCTGCTGGCGACACTTTTCGGGCTGCCGCGATTGAACAATTGCAAACTTGGGGAACGCGCAACCAAGTACCGGTCATCGCCCAACATCCTGGCGCAGACACTGCTGCCGTCATTTTTGATGCCTTATCTGCGGCAAAAGCCCGGCAAATCGATTTATTAATTGCCGATACGGCAGGTCGTTTACATACACAAACGCATTTAATGGCCGAATTACAAAAAGTAACCCGGGTACTGGCTAAACTTGATCCAACCGCCCCGCATGAGACCTTGATCGTGCTGGATGCCTCGATTGGACAAAATGCCTTAAATCAAGTAAAGCAATTTCATGAGGCGATTGGTGTCACCGGTATCGCCCTCACTAAGCTCGATGGCACAGCAAAAGGCGGTATCATTTTTAGCATTGCCAAAGAAACGGGTATTCCCATCCGCTTTATTGGCGTGGGTGAAGGCATCAATGATTTACGACCATTTCAAGCTGATAAGTTTATTGAAGCCTTGTTCATAGAATAGAGGCCCATAAGCGACCCGGTCTAGCAAATAATGTAAAAATTGTGTATGATACTGATGCTATTTATAGAAAAACATAATCATTATTAATACTATTAAGTCTACTTTATGAGCCATTTAAACACGAGTTTACAAACCATCGATATTCGCCTGCCGATTGGCAGTCTCGAAGCCTATCTGCATTACGTTAACCAAATTCCTATGCTCACCTTAGAGGAAGAGCAAAATTTAGCCCTGCAGCTAGAAAAAAATGGCGATTTAGCTGCTGCTAAACAGTTGATTTTAGCGCATTTGCGTTATGTTGCCCGGGTAGCAAAAGGTTATTTGGGTTACGGACTCCCGTTGGCTGATCTGATTCAAGAAGGTAATATCGGCTTAATGAAAGCAGTCAAACGATTCAACCCACATTTAGGCGTCCGATTAGTCACTTTCGCCATGCACTGGATCAAAGCAGAAATTCACGAATATATTTTACGCAACTGGCGTATTGTCAAAATAGCCACCACGAAAGCACAACGTAAACTATTCTTTAACTTACGCAATATGAAAAAGCATTTGGCTTGGATGTCCACTCAAGAGGTCAATGAAGTCGCAAAAGATTTAGGCGTGAAGCCAGAAACCGTTAGAGAAATGGAAATGCGCTTGACTACCGGCGATGCTTCTTTTGATGCTTATGGCCAAGACGATGACGATACCCATTTTGCCCCTGCTGGGTTTTTGGAAGACCATCGCTATAATCCAGCACAACAATTGGAAAAAACCAATTGGACCGATCAAATGAGCGAAGCAATGTATGCTGCATTAGCACAATTAGATGAGCGCAGCCAAGATATTCTCCGCACCCGCTGGTTAAATGAAAATAAATCCACGTTACAAGACTTAGCAGAAAAATACCAAATCTCTGCAGAACGCGTACGTCAATTAGAAAAAAATGCGATGACGAAATTGCGATCGATATTGAAGAGTGTGGGGTAAATGGTGTAATCCAGGTTTTATTTTATTAAAAACACCCCTCACCCGCCGCCTAACGGCGTCGGCCTCTCCCACAAGGGGAGAGGCAAAAGCTTTAGTATTTATTCAATAAAGAGACTCTACTAGAAGAGAAATATCATCTTAAAATAAAGCGGTTTTTTGCCTCTCCCCTTGTAGGAGAAGCAAAAGCTTTAGTATTTATTCAATAAAGAGACTCTACTAGAAGAGAAATATC
>DATAXC010000103.1:0-2233 GCA_036266895.1 Gammaproteobacteria bacterium | reverse complement strand
CCAGTATTCGCCGGTTTAACAAATACCGGATACGCTAATTCTTGGTTAACGCGTTGCATGATTTTTTCAGGCGCCGCTTGCCATTGTTCTTGTTTGATTACTAAATAGGGCGCAACATTGACCCTTGCATGTGCCACTAATCGTTTAGCAACATCTTTATCCATACCAATTGCAGAAGCTAACACGCCGCAACCGACATATGGCAAATGCGTTAATTCTAATAATCCTTGTAGTGTGCCATCTTCGCAAAAGGTACCGTGCACGACTGGAAAAATGACATCGAATACGGGTTTAGCCATTTGTTGTGCGGATAAGGTTGTTGCAGATTTGACGGGTTTACCTACCCATTCCGGCGTAAACCAAGTTTCATTTTGATTAACCACTTGCGAAACATAATTATGCGCTAAGCTTTGTTGAAAAACGGTGTGCCCTAAAAACCAACTGCCTTGTTTATCAATGCCGATCGGCACAATATCAAATTGTGATTTATCTAAATATTGAATAACATTAGCAGCCGATCGTAGTGAGACTTCATGTTCCGCAGAACGTCCACCAAATAACACCGCTACGCGTATTTTATCTTCTGATGTAGTCATTTATCGACCATTAAATAAATAAGTTAATCCACTATACCGATTTTTTATGAGTAATTACAGTCTTTTACTGTTCAAATAATAGTCTGTTAAGATTTTTCTAATTGACAATTGCTCATAAAATGAATAAAAATAGCCCCACTCATCACGTTTCACTCAAGGATTACGCAAAGATTTTCTAAGATAATTTTAATACTCTAATAAATTAAATTTAGTAGATAATAAACGAGAGAGGTACCACTAATGAAAATATATCGCCTATTATTTTTAGCTGCATTGATGGGATTGCTCGGTGCAAGCTGGCCATTTTCTTGGATAGTTTCTCCACAGAATCGAGAAGCTTTTGGTTCACAAGCGTGGATCCAAAAACAAATTCATATTATTAAAGCACAAGCGGGTAACATTAACGATCATGTATTGCGACTCAGTTTAATTGCTTATGTGAATACTTACAAAAAAGGTTTGTCTACCAGCAAATCTTTATTAACCATAATTGATTATTCCAAACCTTCTAGCGAAAAACGTTTATGGGTGGTTGATTTAGCTAAAGGTAGAACTTTGTTTCATACCTGGGTTTCGCACGGCAAAAACAGCGGCGGGGTTAATCCTACTTCTTTTTCAAATACGCATAGTAGTTTGAAATCCAGTATTGGCGTATTTGTTACTGATAAGTCCTATTTTGGCGGAAATGGTTATTCATTGCGCTTAAGAGGTTTAGAACGTGGCATTAATGATAATGCTTATCACCGAAATATTGTTGTTCATGGTGCATGGTATGTAAATCCTGATAATATAAGAAAACATGGACAAATCGGGCGAAGTTGGGGTTGTCCAGCAGTAAGTCAATCATTAGCAAAACCATTGATTGATACAATTAAGGATAGAACTGTGGTATTTGCTTATTATCCTGACCGACATTGGTTGAGAAATTCTCAATTTTTAGCTTCTACTTAAAAGGACTGGTTAATGAACACTTATTTGGTAACAGCACTTTCTATTGTTTCTTTGGCCGTTTCAACACAAACGATGGCAGCTTCTTATTCATTACCCGCTTCATCACAATCAGTGATTGGGGAAGTACAATATACAACTTCTTATGGTGGAGACAATGTTGTTACGGTCGCGCAACGTTACAATTTAGGTCTTAATGCCATTGAAAATGCCAATCCCCATCTTAATATGGGCATGGGTTTTTCTTCGGGTGCACGTTTACAAATTCCAACTCAGCACTTATTACCTAATCAAGCACGTCAAGGTATTGTGATTAATTTGCCAGAAATGCGTATGTATTATTATCTTGGTAGCCAAGTTCTTACTTACCCTATCGGTATTGGCAAAATTGGCAAAACTATTCCTGTAACGAGTACCTATGTCACGCGAAAAGCAGAAAATCCAACTTGGACACCACCAGACGATATTCGCGAATTTAATTTGCAGCAAGGGATTGTACTGCCACAAGTGATGCCGCCAGGCCCAGACAACCCATTAGGACCTTATGCTATTTACATGCAATTGCCCGCTTATGGATCTTATTTGATTCACAGCACTATTTTTCCAGAAAGTGTTGGTAGGCGCGCTAGTTTTGGTTGTATCCGTATGTATGAATCCGATATTGAGCAATTCTTTCCTTCTGTTGAACG
>DATAXC010000141.1:0-7233 GCA_036266895.1 Gammaproteobacteria bacterium | reverse complement strand
CTTTTCTTTTCAATCGCTTCATCCGTATCATAAAAATGCTTGTTTAATTTTTTTGCCAAATAACGACCAGCACTGGTTTTACCTGCGCCCATCGGTCCAATTAGAAAAATATTATCTTGTTTCATAGTTGTTTAATAATTTTAGGGGTTACAAAAATAAGCAATTCACGTTTACTTGTTCGCCGATTCTGCTCCTTAAATAACCAGCCGATCACCGGTAATTGTGCCATAAAAGGAATGCGTTGCTCACCATTTTCTGCAGTCGATTCATAAATACCTCCTAAAACTACCGTTTGTCCAGCCTTCACCGTAACACTGGTAATGATTTGCCGGGTACTAATCGATGGCACACCCAAAATCATTTTATTCGTGGGCCGATCTTGATTAATTTGCAACTGCAATAATACCTGATTCCCTGGCAAAATATGAGGTGTCACTTTCAACCCCAATACTGCCTTCTTAAATGCAATTGCCGTACCCCCACTATCACTGACTTCTTGATAGGGAATTTCTTCTCCAGCCTCAATCGAGGCAGGTTGCTGGTTAGCGGTAAAAAGCCGCGGGCTAGAAATCAATTCCGCATGACCGGCATTTTCTAACGCGGCCAATTTTACATCTAGTAAAGAACCATCTGCTAATTTAGCCACGGCTAGACTATAACGTCCAGGTTTAGTCATAGACAAGCGGGTAATCGGGTCTTGGGTCTGGGTAGGCTCTTTCACTCCAAAATGAATGCCTAATTCTTGCTCAAAATCACTATCGACACTGGCCAACCTGGTTTCAATCAAGATTTGTTTGACGGGTACATCCAATTGCCGGATCAACTGCTGCGTATTTTTTATACGCTCTGCCACATCACGCATGCAGATAATGTTAGTGCGCGCATCGACACGCAGCCAACCTCGTTTCGACAAAAAAGAACTGTGTTCATCTTTCAACAAACGCGCAATTTCTTCTGCTTTACTATATTGAATTTGCCAGATTTTTGTCACTACTGGTAATGCTTGTATAGACATCTCTTGCCATTTTAATTCTTCTTGTTTTTGTTTCATTAGTTCTGTGCGCGGCGCGATTAACCAGATGTCGCCCACTTGCCAACTCGCTAATTGATGAGAAAGCAGCAGCATTTCAAACGCCGGCAATGGATCAGCCTGATGTAATGACAACGATGCCGTCCCATTGACATGCGGACTGACAATCACATTCATATTTAAAAATTTTGCAATTAAGCGAATGGTATCCGCTAAATCGGCATGACGTAACTCTAAGGTCAATGGTTGATGATTTGCATAACTGATTGTACAAAATAACAGGCTCGCCCAAGCAATAAATAGTAGACGCCAAAAACGTTTTATCTTTAGAGAGTTATCTGTCATTTTAAAATCCTCAAAATAACTTGTTGAGATGATCCGATATTATCGGGTAACTCAACCACCAGTTGTGTTTGCGTTATGGATCGAATGATGCCACGTTCTTTGCCAAGGACAGCGTGTTGATCGACCGCCACTAATTGTTGATTGGGTAACAGCAATAACGCTTGCTGCTGTTTTCCTTGCTGCAAAAAACCTAGCATTTTTATTTGTGCTAGCGGTATTGTTGTCAGCAAATACACTGCGCTAGGGCGCTTAAATGTTTGCTCGCCAAAACAAAAAGGGTCTTGTATTTTAGTTGGTAATTGACTCATTTCAGGCAACAACGCTGCTGGCACCGGCTGTACAATTGGGCGGCCTAACAACAAATCAGCTTCAAATATAAATTGTGTTGGCTGACTGGCTTGATAAGAAAAATCCAAAATTAGAAAAGTCCCTTGTTGAAAAAATAGCTCTGCTAATTTAGTAAGCTGTTTAAAATCGCCGTGCATCACTACATGAACAATGTCACCGGCGGATTTCAAACAAGCATCTTCTGCGCTACGCATAATTTTTTTCAAGTAATGATACGCGGAGGTATAAGAAATGGTTTTGACTGTTATTAATGTCAATCCTGCTGCTTGTATTTGCGCCGACAAATCCGCGAGTTGCTGCGCTGGCAGTGGTTTTATTATCTGCCCACTTGCTTGTTGTTGAGGACTCGCTGCTTGATTCGCTGCGATAGTATAAGCAGTCAATTCATCACGCAATAGCTGTTGCGCTTGCCGTGCTAATGCGATTTCGTGTTGCAAGGGTTTGGTGTCATAATAATATGTGATGAATATCACGATTATTATGATTAAGATGGCAATGATGTAACGGTAGCGGAATAACATATCTTCATATTCCTCAAAAAAATAGCCGAGATGACCAGTCCTCTTACTCGCAAAGGACGTTGTTTGCATAAATACGAAATACGCTGAGCTTTTGCCTCTCCCCTTATGGGGGCGTTGTTGAATAAATGAAGAAAATGAAGAGTATTGCCTCTCCCCTTGTGGGAGAGGCCGCTGCGCGTAGCGCTGCGGGTGAGGGGTGTTTTTCAAATTCTCACCCCTCACCCGCCGCCTGCGGCGTCGGCCTCTCCCACAAGGGGAGAGGCAAAAGCTCTTAGGATATTTATTCAGCAATGCCTCTTGCGAAAAAAACAATACTCTTCATTATTATCCATACAGCATCGCACTATCACGAAACTCACCACGCAACCGAAACGTAACAAAATGATTACGCTGTTGCTGGATATGACTCACCTTGATCTCATCAAATAACCCAGCGGCTCTCCACTGCAACAAAAAATTCGTTAAATCCAGCACTGAATGCGCACGGCCTTGCCAACTCATCACTGCTTGTTGACGATGCATTTCGATAAAACACACTTGCGGTGAAATTTGCGCACTCATGTTGTGCAACAAGTTAACCAGCTGTAACTGTAATTGTTTTATTTCAACGGATACCTGGCAACCCGCTGCTGAAACAGTATCGGTTTGCCGCATCACTGCATATTGTTTTTTGTCTTGCTCTAAAATAACCGATTGGCGTTGTATTTGCTGCAATTGATATTGCAAACCCAGATGACTACAGCAATAAAAAATGATACTTGCTAATACAGCGAATCCCATTATTTTTTTAATACTACTATTTTCATGATGTTCTTTTACTTGTCGTCCTGGCAATAAGTTAATTGTTACCACGATACTACCTGCCGCATCGCTAAACCACCCGCCAATAAAAAATCAGCTACGTGATTTGGCTGCACCGCTTGCTGATAGCCATTTAAATATTGCCATGGTTCTACTTCATATAATGGCCACGGCCAAACCGCGGTTAATGCGCTTGCAATGGTTTTATGTTCAGGACAAACCAATAACCGTTTAACTGATAAAAGCGAAAATTGTTCTTTTTGTTGTTCATTCAATAATGCTGTTAATCCGGCTTGCATTTCTGTCTGCTGCCATTGTTGATAAAACAACACTTCATGATAATCAAATACCAGATACGTCACGCTATCATCATTCGCATATAATAAAGCATTCATTTCTTGCTGCTGCGCTAAAGATAATGCTTGAGAAAAAATCCGTTTTAAAGCATAGACATCTACATCAACAATTTTCACTTGCAACCCAGCGGTTTGTAGGCAAGCAATATATTCGGATAAATAGGTAGAACAGGTAGCGGTAAAAAAAATATCCAGCAAATCATCCGCTGCCTCATCTAATGCGCGCGCAGATTTAATCTCTGCATAGCGCACGCTCATCGAGACCGGCATGAAATCAATAGTGATTGTTTTAGCAAATCCAGGCGCATGTTGTCTGATATAAGCCTCTAATTCTGTCGTAATCGCTGCATGAGATAAGCCGCGCGGCAAGCGTAGTCGCTGCATCATTACCAAATGCGCTGGCAAGCAAATGGCTGCCGCCATTCCAGCCAAGTTCAATGTTTTGACTAATTCTGTCAAAAAAACGCTGCCTGTCTGCCAATCATTAATCTTACCTTGAACGGCGATAGTTTTTGGAAAATGCTTAGATGCGATGCATTCGACATGCCAGATGGTTTTGATTTTTTTCAGCTGCATCAGGTTGATTTTATCCGGCTGAATATCTACCCCTAATAGTGGAGGCGTAGAAAATGGACTGATTTTTGCCAGGCGGCGGAAAAAATTTTTCAATAAAATGAACTCCTTTGGGGGTTGGAACAATGGTGGGCACGCTACGCTTTGCCCACCCTACATTTATTTCCATCGCAGGAAAGCATAGCGTGCCCACCATTATCCACTCGCCCAAATGTAAATGAACGGTCACTGAATAACCTAACTGATGATGTGTTTATACAGAAGAAAAGCTGATACAATAGAGGGCAAAAGATTGGTTGCCCTATGGAGAGAGGGCTACTATACTGAACGTCCTACAAAATGCAAGATTTTTTTAATTTTAAGTAGACTTTTTAACTTATGAACCGTTTTTTTAATTTCATTCGCAAGCTTATTTTAGGCACTTTAGTCGTGTGCACTATTCTCGTCATTGCCATACTCTATTACATGGAATATGAGTTGCCTGACATAGAAGCATTGAACACCGTCCAATTACAAGTCCCTTTACAAATTTATACCCAAGATAAAAAACTGATTGCTACCTTTGGCGAAAAACGTCGGATTCCCGTTCCTTACCAAAAAATCCCACAACAATTAATTCAAGCGGTGTTGGCCATCGAAGACCAACGTTATTTTAAACATAAAGGCGTTGACATCAAAGGTCTCGGCCGTGCCACCGTACAACTCATCTTGACGCGTCGAAAATCACAAGGCGGCAGCACGATTACCATGCAAGTTGCGCGCAGTTTTTATTTGACTCGGCATAAAACCTTTGGCCGCAAATTACGTGAAATTTTACTTGCTATTAAAATAGAACATCGCTTAACCAAAGAAAAAATTTTAGAACTTTATTTAAATAAAGTATTTTTAGGTAATCGCGCTTATGGTGTTGGTGCTGCTGCCGAAATTTATTATGGTAAACATTTAAATGAATTATCTGTTGATCAATATGCGATGTTAGCCGGTTTACCAAAAGCCCCTTCCAATTTAAACCCCTTAGCGAATCCACCCGCTGCAAAAAAACGTCGCGACCATGTTTTAGCGCGCATGCATGAATTGGGTTATATCGATACTGCGACTTATCAAAAAGCCATTGAAGCACCGTTGGGTGCGAGTTATCACGATTTACCTTCCGAAGTAAAAGCACCGTATGTTGCGGAATTGGTGCGCGAACAATTAGAACAAATGTATGGTGACAGTATTTATACGGATGGTTTTAAGGCTTACACCACTGTTGATAGCCGTTTACAACAAGCTGCAAATACGGCATTACGAGATCAATTATTAGCTTATGATCAACGTCACGGTTATCGTAAACCGATTGAACACTTAGGTAATCCTTCTTTACACACCATGGAAGCTTGGCAACAAACACTGCGTAAAATACCGGTGATTAATCATTTAGAACCTGCCGCTGTTTTTGAAATGACGACCAACACGATTACCGTGTTACGCAGTAACGGTGACCTGACTATTATTCCGTGGGAAGGATTAGCGTGGGCACGCCGGCAAATCAATCAAAATTACTTAGGCCCCAAACCGAAACGCGCTGATCAAATTGTCAAACTCGGTGATGTTGTCCGCATTATGGCGGCACCGACTGGCGGCTTTCGTTTAGCACAATTGCCTAGAGCAGAAGCAGGATTAGTCGCTATTAATCCGAAAAATGGGGCGATTGAAGCAATGGTCGGCGGATTTGATTATCAACAAAGTAAGTTTAATCGGATTACTCGCGCGCAACGCCAACCCGGATCCAGTTTCAAACCATTTGTGTATTCTGCTGCACTAGAAAAAGGCTATACTTTCGCGACGCTTATCAATGATGCGCCGATTGTCGTAGAAAATCCTGACCACAGCTTATGGCGGCCTCAGAATGAAAATCATCGTTTCTATGGCCCGACACGTTTGCGGATTGGTATTATTGAATCACGCAACTTAGTTTCTATTCGCTTATTAGCTGCGGTTGGCATGCCTTATGCGGTTAATTATCTAAAACGATTTGGCTTTGTTCCTTCACAATTGCCGCCTGGCTTATCTTTGGCGCTAGGTGCAGCCATGGTCACACCGTTACAAATGGCGCAAGCTTTTTCTGTGTTTGCCAACGGTGGATTAAAAGTCGTACCTTACATCGTAGACACGATCACCAATACCAATGATCAAGTTATTTATAAAGCAAAACCATTAGCTGCTTGTTCTACTAATTGCAGCAATGAAACCGCGATTGCACCACGGGTTATCTCTGCACAAAATGCTTATTTGATTACGTCAGCCTTACAAGATGCGGTACAACGTGGTACCGCAAAAGAAGCAAAAAAACTGGAGCGCAGTGATCTTGCCGGTAAAACCGGCACAACCAACGATCAAATCGACGCTTGGTTTGCAGGTTATAATCCTGATTTAGTCGCGGTTGCTTGGGTGGGTTTTGATTTACCACAATCTTTACACGAATATGGTTCACAGGCTGCGTTACCGATGTGGATGCAATTCATGCAATTTGCTTTGAAAGATAGACCCGATCGCGGCCTTGAACAACCGCCTGATATCGTCAGCATCCGTATTGATCCTGATACCGGTAGACGAGCAGCGCCTGGCGATGCAAATGCTATTCTTGAATATTTCATGCTGCCTTTTTTACCAGAAAAAGCGAAAAACATAGAAATAGGTGTGCCAACGGATTTAGAGGGTAATCCGATTAATGATGATCCGGGTCAAGGTAATGGTGAAGATAAAGGGGCGGAGTCGTTGTATTAGTAGAAGATACGAAAAAAAGGACGGAATCGCCTCTCCCCTTGTGGGAGAGGCAAAAACGCTAGCATTTATATTTATTCAACAAAGCCCCCACAAGGGGAGAGATAAAAAAACGTTTGATTCATTTATTAAGGAAAATCATGCTTACCAAATACTGGATAACAACAGCCATTTTGCTAAGTCTGATTTCTCTCGCTATTTGGTTGGGTTGGCCACAAACCAAACCACCCACCAAAACAGAAACACCAATCACAAATAACCCACTAACCATTCAACAAATCCAAACGCCACTTGATCAACTCATAAAAACACTGGTTTTATTAAATGATTTAGAAAAAAAATCGTTAGCAACCGCTAATTTGCAATTAGATTTATCTTCTCCGTCTTATGCTCAAGCCTTAATCACTATGCTATTACCCTCGATTCAACATTATTTAGAAGATTATTTACAATTGCCGGTTAATAAAAATACCGATATGGTTTATGCGACATT
>DATAXC010000078.1:0-10944 GCA_036266895.1 Gammaproteobacteria bacterium | reverse complement strand
AAAGCGAAGAGTATTGCCTCTCCCCTTGTGGGAGAGGCCGCTGCCCCGCAACAAGTGCGGGGTAAACTCTGCTGCGGGTGAGGGGTGTTTTTCCAACAACCTAATATTAAAATCTGTTCTAATTTTCAAAAAACACACAATTTATATCCTACTAAAATATGCTTTTCATAAAATCACCCCTCACCCGCCGCCTAACGGCGTCGGCCTCTCCCACAAGGGGAGAGGCAAAAGCTCTCTAGGCGTATTTATTCAACAACGCCCCTTGTGGGAGAGGCAATACTCTTCGCTTTCCCATTTATTCAACAATGAAATTATTGGGTAGCATTGCTTTCCCATTTATTCAACAATGCTACCCAATAATTTCATTTAAACCAACAATGATTTTTTGTAATTCTTCTTCGGTGGCTTGTCCTATTTTTTTACCAAGACGTAAAGTAGACAAAGTTCTAATTTGGCTAATTTTGACCCAGGATTTTTTTTTAAATTTTTTATTTTTCAACTCAATAGTTAAAGGAAAACCGGCTTTTTGTGGTTGGCTTGTTAAAGCTACAGCAATAACCGTACCAGATCGTTGATTAAATATATCATGACTAAGCACCAATATGGGACGTTTTCCTGTTTGCGCATGCCCCATGGTTGGATTTAATTCCGCCCATAATATGTCGCCTCTTAATATTCTGACCATTCTACATCCTGTGTCAACCCTTCATCAGCCAATTGTTGTTCATATTGAGGATCAAGTTTCATACACTCTTCGGCCAATCGCTTATGCTCTAAATGTTCTAATGTTTGATTTATTGATAATTGAATAGCTTGGCTTCGGTTTTTAAATACGTGCTTTTTTACATAAAAATCAAGCTTTTTTAATACTGTCTCATCAAGTGAAATGGCTATTTTAGCAGTATGCATATTAATCCTCCTCTTCATACTTTATTCATACCTATATTATAGTATGAATAAAGTATGATTTAAAGAATTCTTTAATGCGTCCTAATCACTTTTTCAGGCTTACGCAATTTCACTTTTTTATTCACCGCAGCGCTAGCTAGTGTTTTTATTTTTAATTTCTTTTGCAGTTTACTACTACGCGCCAAACGTCCAGTGTAACCATCGATGGCTGCGCTTAATACTTCGTCAATCCAGCGTACGGGTGTAATGTTTAAGTCTTGTTTGATGTTATCCGGTATTTCTTTCAAGTCTTTCACATTTTCCACAGGAATAATCACATTTTTTATACCGCTACGGTGTGCGGCTAATAATTTTTCTTTTACCCCACCAATTGGCAATACTTCACCACGCAAGGTAATTTCACCCGTCATCGCATAATTGGCATGTACGGGTAATTGCGTCAACACAGAAACCAAGGCGGTGCACATACTAATCCCGGCACTTGGACCATCTTTCGGTGTTGCCCCTTCAGGTACATGGATATGAATATCATGTTTTTCAAAAAAGTTCTTAGGTACACCCAGCAAGTAAGAACGTGCGCGTACCACTGAAAGTGCCGCCTGAATGGATTCTTGCATCACTTCGCCTAATTGGCCGGTATAAATGGTTTTACCTTTACCCGGTAATACAATCGCTTCAATACTTAATAATTCGCCACCCACTTCTGTCCAAGCCAACCCTTTAACTTGACCAATTTGGTCTTGTTGATCGGCAATATCATAACGGAAACGTCGCACACCCAAATAACCTTCCAAATCTTCTGGTACAATACGTGCTGTCCCTTCTTTCGTTTTTAATAAAATCGCTTTAACTACTTTACGACAAATTTTAGAAATTTCACGTTCTAAGTTTCGCACCCCAGCTTCACGCGTATAATAACGAATAATTTGCTGCACAGTTTCTGCTGGCAATTCAATTTCAGTGCTTTTCAACCCAGCAGCCTGGATTTGTTTCGGAATTAAATGACGTAGCGCAATATTTACTTTTTCATCTTCGGTATAGCCAGGAATACGAATCACTTCCATACGATCTTTTAATGCAGGCGGTATATCCAGCGTATTGGCTGTTGCCACAAACATTACACTAGATAAATCATAATCTACTTCTAAGTAATGATCGTTGAAAGCATGGTTTTGTTCAGGATCTAATACTTCTAATAATGCAGAAGCAGGATCACCGCGAAAGTCCATCGCCATTTTATCTACTTCATCCAATAAAAATAATGGATTATTCACGCCAATTTTAGATAATTTTTGAATAATTTTACCGGGTAATGCACCAATATAAGTTCGTCGATGACCACGAATTTCTGCTTCATCTCGTACACCACCTAATGACATGCGCACAAACTTGCGTCCAGTTGCATTAGCAATAGATTGACCTAATGAGGTTTTACCCACACCTGGCGGCCCCACTAAACATAAAATAGGTCCTTTGATTTTTTTCACGCGCTTTTGTACCGCGAGATATTCGACAATGCGCTCTTTGACTTCTTTTAAGCCATAGTGCTCTTCTTCCAAAATCTTTTCTGAATTATTCAAATTAACTTGTACAGCACTTTGCTTATTCCATGGCAAGCCTAACATAGTATCCAAATAATTACGTGACACGGTTGCTTCAGCAGATTGTACAGGCATGATTTTTAATTTATGCAGTTCGGCTTCGCATTTTTCTCGTGCTTCTTTTGGCATGCCAGATTCTTGCAGCTTCTTCGTTAATGTTTCCATTTCATTTGGAACATTATCAATTTCACTTAATTCTTTTTGGATCGCTTTAATTTGTTCATTTAAGTAATACTCACGTTGCGTTTTTTCCATTTGCCGCTTAACACGACCGCGTATTTTCTTTTCTACTTGCAACAAATCAATTTCTGTTTCCAACTGCGTCATCAAATTTTCTAATCGTTTAGGTAAATTTGTCATTTCTAACAATTTTTGTTTTTCTTCTAATTTAATACCTAAATGGGCAGCAATGGTATCGCCTAAACGACTGCCATCATCAATGGCAAGAATAGAAGCCATAATTTCAGCAGGAATTCTTCGATTTAATTTTACATATTGTTCAAATTGAGAACGTAATGAACGAATAAAAATTTCTACTTCTTTTTCACCCGTTCTTTCATCTTCAATAAATTCAATATCAGCAAGGAAATACGCTTGCGTTTCAATAAAACGTAAGATTTTGCCGCGCTTCACCCCTTCAACTAACACTTTAACGGTACCATCAGGTAGTTTTAATAATTGCAACACGGTTGCGATAGTGCCGACTTGATGAATCCCTTGCTCGGTAGGTTGATCTTCTGTCGCATTTTTTTGCGTCACTAATAATACTTGTTTATCCGCCGCCATTGCCACTTCTAGCGCTTTAATTGAACGCTCACGCCCAACAAATAAAGGTACGACCATATACGGATACACAACTACATCTCTTAATGGCAATACGGGAATACTGAGGGTATTTATATCTGACGCTGTGGATGTTGGCATATAGAAACCTCTATTAGGTTTGCAAAAAAGTTTTTAAAAAGTCACTTACTCCGCTGCCGATTGTTGATTTTCATAAATAATAATCGGCTTAGTTTGCCCATGCACAGCTGGCTCATCAATAATAACGCGAGTCACATGACTTAACGATGGCAATTCATACATCGTATCTAAAAGAATTTTTTCCAAAATTGAACGTAGACCGCGTGCACCGGTTTTCTTTTGCACACAACGATCTGCAATCGCATTTAACGCTGAATCGCGAAATTCGAGCGAAACACCTTCCATTTCAAATAATTTGCAATATTGTTTAACTAAAGCATTTTTAGGCTCAGTCAAAATGCTGATTAACGCACTTTTATCTAATTCTTCTAGCGTTGCCGCTACTGGTAAACGACCAATTAATTCTGGTATCAAACCAAATTTAATTAAATCGGCAGGTTCGGCTTCACGCAAAATATCACCGATTGGTTTTACATCTTCTTTACCGCGAATTTCTGCAGAAAAACCAATACCTGATTTTTCTGAACGATCACGAATAATTTTTTCTAACCCAGCAAACGCACCCCCACAAATAAATAAAATATTACGGGTATCCACTTGGATAAATTCTTGTTGCGGATGCTTTCGACCGCCTTGTGGTGGAACGGATGCAATCGTCCCTTCAATTAATTTTAATAAGGCTTGTTGTACACCTTCTCCGGAAACATCACGGGTAATCGAAGGATTTTCAGATTTACGAGAAATTTTGTCAATTTCATCAATATAGACAATACCCATTTGCGCTTTCGCAACATCATAATCACAACGTTGCAATAATTTTTGGATAATGCTTTCTACGTCTTCACCCACATATCCCGCTTCGGTCAATGTCGTTGCATCTGCAATCACAAACGGCACGTTAAGTAAACGCGCTAATGTTTCTGCCAGTAACGTTTTTCCGCTACCGGTTGGGCCAATCAATAAAATATTACTTTTATTTAATTCAACATCATCTTTAGCTGTATGCGTACGTAAACGCTTATAGTGATTATATACGGCAACTGACAAAACTTTTTTAGCCTGTACTTGACCTATCACATATTCGTCTAGTGTTTTACGAATTTCGGTTGGCACCGGCAATCGAGGCAAAGCATCAGAAGGCGCAGATGCTTTATCGTTACGCGTTTCTTCATTAATGATGTCGTTACAAAGCGCAACGCATTCATCACAGACATAAACAGAGGGGCCAGCAATTAACTTACGCACTTCATGCTGGCTTTTACCACAAAAAGAACAATGAAACACTTTGTCCTTTCCGTTACCATTATTACTACCGCTACCACGCTGATCGTTGCTCATAAGAATAAAGCCCTCAGACCATAAACTATCAGATAATTTATTAACATAGGGGCATTTTTACAAAAAACAATCACCCCTATACTTTAATATTACTTTTTATTATCACGATAATCGAGTATCTTGTCGACGATACCATATTCCAACGCTCGTTCAGCACTCATAAAATAATCTCTATCCGTATCTTTTGCTATTATATCAATAGATTGGCCGGTATGGTTAGCCAAAATCTGATTCAACCGATTACGAACCTTTAATGTTTCCTCAGCATGGATGGCAATATCAGAAGCCTGGCCTTGCACCCCACCTAACGGTTGATGAATCATTACGCGGGCATTCGGTAAGCATAAACGCTTCCCTTTGGTTCCCCCAGCGAGTAATAATGCGCCCATACTGGCTGCCTGTCCCATGCACATGGTTCCCACATCTGGCTTAATAAATTGCATTGTATCATAGATAGCCAAACCAGCGGTAACCACACCCCCAGGCGAGTTAATATAAATAGAAATATCTTTGTCCGGATTTTCTGACTCTAAAAAAAGCAACTGTGCCACCACTAAATTGGCCACATAATCATCAATTGGCCCGCCCAAGAAAATCACGCGGTCTTTTAATAACCGGGAGTAAATATCATATGCCCGCTCCCCTCTGGCAGATTGCTCAACCACCATTGGCACCAAATTCGCAATTAGTGTCATTATTTAGTTCCTTTTAATTCAGCATATGTCATTTTTTTCTCAACTACAGGTATACCGTCTGTTAATAGATCGATGATTTGATCTTCAATCACTTGTCCTTCTATATTACCACGACGTTCCTTCGCTGACAGCCAGCCCACCACTTCTTGCGGGTTTTCATATGCCAGCGCAATATCATTGATCCGCTTTTGCACACGTCCCTCATCTACTTTCAAATCTTTTTGTTTCACATAAGCACTCAGCAATATGCCTAATGCGACTCGTTTTTTAGCAATCTCATTAAACATTACCATTTCTCCATCAGAATGTTGATGTTTATGATTATGATCGTGCTGATAAATCTCATCATGAATTTTATTAGCTTCTTTAGAAACCAGCGCTTTCGGCACTTCCACCGGATTTTGCTCTAATAATCTTTGAAATACTTGATCTTTCATTTTTTCTTGAATAATCCGTTGTCGTTCTAATTCAAGTGTATGTTTTATATGCTTTTTCAAATCTTCTAGCTGCCCGCTTGCTATACCCAAACGTTTGACAAACGCATCATTGATTTCAGGTTGGTCAGCTGCTAATACTTTATGCACATGCACGACAAAATCGACGGCTTGTCCGGCTTTTTCAGGTACATCAAAATCGGCTGGAAAAGTAAGATGCAATACGCGGTCTTCTCCGGCACTGGCACCGAGCATACCTTCTTCAAAACCAGGTAACATGGCAGCGCCACCTAATTCTATTGGGAAACGTTCAACCTTATTCTCCATATCAGCGACACCGGCAAACACCGCGTGATAATCGATCACTAAGCGATCTTTTAATTGTGCCGGTCTATCGACCACATCCCAGTCCATCTGTTGTTTTTGTAGTTGATCAATCACACGTTGTACATCTTCTTCTATTATCTCAACGCTTAATTTTTCTACACTGTCCATATTAAATTGAACGGTTTCTATAGTGGGTAATATTTCAAAAGAAGCAGTAAATTCAAAAGGTTCTGCAGCAACATACGATTTAGAGGTAATGTCGGGAAACGCTACCGGTACCAATTGTTTTTCTGCTAGTGCGGCATACAGTGTTTTTTCGATTACTTTCCCTAACGCTTCTTTAAGCGCTGTACCCCCAAACTCTCGTTCAATGTGACTTAAAGAGGCCTTACCTGGACGAAAGCCTTTCAATTTCGCGGTTTTAGATATGAGTTTCAATTCTTGCTGATACGCTTTTTGTACCTCATCAGACGGTACATTAACAGTTAAACGACGCTCAATGGCGCTGACTTGCTCAACAGATACTTGCATATTGTGACCTCGTGCCTGGAAGTAACCATGCGAAAGGAGAGACTCGAACTCTCACGGGTTACCCCACTGGAACCTAAATCCAGCGCGTCTACCAGTTCCGCCACATTCGCGTAAAGGTGTCATTTGTACTGTAGTTTCTATTGAGAATCAAGCAAAAGAACATCTTACAAACGCCGCAGCATCATCACTAAAGCAATCAAAAAGGCTAAAGCAACAATATTAATCCCTACAAATGTCTCGGCCACCGGCTGTGGTTGCATAGAAATAGCTGAATAAAAGCCAAAGGTGGCGGTGGCTTTTAAGCCGGTTTGGCTCGCCATCAAAATCAAACCCACGATGGAAGAGAAAAAATATAAAAAAGAAGTCATTTGCACTAATATCAGTTGCAGCAACTGTATAATAATTGAAATAAAGAACCCAATTTTTTTATTCCGCCATAAAAAAATGCCGCCCAATAAATTTAGCAACGCATAGGCCGCAATGCCCATTAAGGTAACCCAGCCCTCTGCCCAACCATATTGGAATTGTATCGTTGCTGTCGTATTCAATGAAAGATAACTCTCACTGACTTTACTCCAGACCATTAACAACACAGAAAAAATAAAAAAAACTCCACTGATAATTTCAAAGCTGGCTATTAATTTTCGCATTTTGCACATCCTGTAAAATTTTTACTAATTTCAAGTTAATAAAGGTCAAATTATGGCTAGCATTATAGAGCATTTTTGTCTATTATGTTTGACCTTAATAAGAGCATTCTACAAAAATCAGCAAATAAAACAATCTTAAGGAGGAGATAAAGATGTTCCATAAATACGCTGAAGAAAATAATCCATCTAGTCCACTACAAGATACTATCAATAAGAATGAGAGCGCCACAATAGCTACATTGTTTACTGGTAATGATGACCCTACTACTAACCAATTATCATCAGCTTCATCTACCTCATCGCCCTTACCAGAAGTTTATCAGCCCTATTCACGTGCTGCGTTATTAATTCCCGATTCAGAACAACTCTCGAATGAAATTGCGTCTACTCTTGACTCCACAAGAAAAGCAATTTTAAGGACAATCACAGATTTTATTACTACTGAACAAAACATGGCTAACTCTGCATCCTGTATTTTTCAGTTATTGACAGATTATGAAAAAAAACACTGCTATAAGCCCTCTCAAGCAGTTCAAGCATTAAAAAGGTTTTTTGCACTATTAAGCGAGTTACCTATTGACTCTACTTTTATCCAATCAGTGACTGATTTACAAAGTAATCCGATAGGAGTAAGTTCAGTTAACACGGATCAAGAAACCCTCTTTTCTAATCTTCTCCATACTTTCTTAAAGTTGTTAAGTAATGACGAGTGGAAAGAAAGATTTTCATGCTATACAAACATGGTGTCTCCATTACAAGCATTTATAAGTGATCCTTGCTTACTTAAACCAAACCGCACTCCTTTCAATGAAGCACTATTATTGAATAATGTAAGATACAACCGTTTACTTAAGTCAATTTCATTGCTGGATGACGAAAAACGCAAAGATATTCTCAATTCATTATCAAGCAACATAGACTACGATAACCTTCTTACCCCAGAGTTCAAACAACGCGTAATCAACACAGAAGCAAAGGATCACTTGGTTATTAGCTGGCTTATGCCTCTGTTTGCAAGAAATATAAATACTCTAATACAAAAATTACTAAGTGACTGTATAAACCCCGGCAAGAAAAGCATTCAATCTTTTCGTAAGCAAGCAACAAAGTTACCTAGCGATACCCAATTAGTCAAAGATCAAATAACACTTCTTGAGGAATCTGTAAATGCACTCACACCTTTACGTATGTTACTAGAACATTATCATAGTTTAAGCGATAAAAGCTTATCACCATCAAAAGGATCTCAGTCCGAACCGGTAAGACGACGTCACCATCAATCTCTCGCGTCTCCTACAAAAAGACAAAGCCATGGCGTTACTTCACCTGAACCACAGAACAAAAACAAAAAAAAAGTTAGTCGACGACTTTCTTTAATTCCTCAAAAAGAAACCGATGCAAACAATCCCCTTCCAACGGCAACAAATAAAACAAATCAACGGAGTAGTTTAGTTGTACAGTTACCACAACGTTTTATGCTTATGCAAAGATTGAGCGGGCTTTTCACTCGCTCAACAACAAAGCCGCCACATCAGGGTAATACACAATTGTCAACTAAATCGCCAATTAACAGAGAAAACAGAAAAAGTTTACATCAAGAAAAAAGAAAAAGCTTACGCGCCAAAAAACATTCTGAAAGCGCGCAATCTCTGCAACATTTACAACGAGGAGAAAGCAGCCCCTTTTTATCACTTGCTACCAGTAAATCAGACAGCTCTGTTTTCGAAAAAAAACCTCTTCTACCTACTGATGATCTAGCCACTACGACTGGTTATGTTACATTTAACTCTCACGACAATGCAAATCTTGAACAATCTCTTGAAAGTCCGCGTTCGTTTCAACAGGAGTTAACCTTAGAAGATATGGAAGACCAAAGACGCTTGAATTCACCTATACCGTTCCGATCACCTCAACCAGAAGAACCACAACGGAAATCTACGGGGGATTCTACATCTATTGAGACATTTCCCGTTTGCATTGCAGCAATTGTTACAGAAGTTGCGGCAATTACATATGAAGAAAATAAAAATTTAGCAGATGGAAATCCAATTGAGCAACCATCATCAACGACAAGCGTTATTGCGCTACCTATTCCTGCTCCCTCTGCATCAAAAACTAAACTTTCACCACGCATTGCGACTGTCAGCTCATCTACTGTTTTAATAACAAAAAAGCGTGGGTCTCGATCTCCTGGTTTAGAAAAAATCAATCCTCCGCTAGATAGCAACGGAGACAAAAAACAGGAAGAAGATGATGATACGCGTCTTATGCGAAATCTTAATGCTGCACTTGACTCTGTTGTATTAACAGGCGTCACAAATAATCCCCCTCCCATCTCTCCTAATCCAGAATCGTCTGTTATAATTATTGAACAGCAACCACCAGAATCATCACAGCCACCAGGCCAACAACAAGAATCGAATACTTCTACTTCATCTGATAGTCATCGCTTCACTTCTCTTAGAGAGATGGGATCGGGCGACACCACACGATCTCTGCCTTCATCACTGGAAGAACCTCAACTTTCACCAGAAGTTGCCGCACATAACAAATACGTCATGGATACTGTCCATACTTATTTTGCCTTTGGTGGCATTGGACTTATTGTAGGTACTGTTGTAGCTGCTATCCTCTTTCCACAAGTATTGACATTAGCACTGCTCACTGCATTCGTTATCACTGGAACAATATTTTTAGTTGGCGTTGCGATTGATGCTTATCGTAATAAAAACCCGAACAGACCAGTTATCGAGGATCCGGCATCATCTACTAATTCAACACGAGAACAGTTATTTACTCGACCAAGAGTGGTGGTATCACCAAGAACTAGCGCACAAATACACTCAGGATTACAGCAACGATTAAGTCAATCTAACGTTGCCGCTACTGAGGAACAATCAAGACAATCTGAAGTTGCCGCTACTGCAAGTGCAGTTGAAAATGCGCATAGCAGCACCGCACCCATACCAATAATACTGCCGTCTACGTCTAAAGCCGTATCCGCAAGTGGCAGTTCAACACCACTAGCAGAACCTATCCAGCTGCCGGTGCCAAGTCCTATAAATGATGGTACATCTGTTGGTACGCCGCCTACGCATAATTCACGTATTAGCCAAAGCCAGAAACCGCTTGGTTTTGGTCTGAATATTCAGAGTGCAGCTGTTGCGTCAACAAAAGTTTTCACAGACATTCCAGCGGAGAGACCGTCAAATGTAGCTTCACAAAGGGTGAGTAAATAAATACGTTAGAGCTTTTGCCTCTCCCACAAGGGGCGTTGTTGAATACATAGGAAAGCGAATAGCATGGCCTCTCCCCTTGTGGGAGAGGCCGCTGCCCCGCAACAAGTGCGGGGTAAACTCTGCTGCGGGTGAGGGGTATTTCCAACTACCATGGCCTAATCGTGAACGTGCCCGCGTGCGTGCCGGTGCCCGTCTTTTCTCGGAAATTCATATGAAAATTTCTTAAGAAAAAACGGGCACCGGCACGCACGCACGCGGTCACGAGTAACAAACTTTTCCTTCCTCTTTTTGCGTCT
>DATAXC010000060.1:0-3581 GCA_036266895.1 Gammaproteobacteria bacterium | reverse complement strand
TCGCACTTCTCGAACTACATAAAATCCAGGATCGCTAATTAATGGCGTACCCGCATCACTCAACAAAGCAATGGACTCACCTTGCCTTAAATAACGTAAAATGTTTTCAACGCGATCATGTTCATTAAATTCATGTAAAGAAAGTATAGGCTTTTGAATAGAAAAGTGATTTAATAGCGTTGCGGTGTGTCGCGTATCTTCAGCAGCCACCCGATCTACTGCCTTCAACACTTCAATTGCCCGCAATGTAATATCTTTGAGATTCCCAATTGGGGTTGCAACCACGTATAATATTCCTATTCGATTACTTTGCATAAGAGAGCCATTTTATGGAAAAACACATTAAGGATACGATCTACCGTTTTATTTTCATGATCATCATGGCAATCATTTCATTTAACTTGACTGGCTGCGCATCGATCTCACCACCTGCTTTCTTATCGCCTTCGCCATCATCCGAATCCGCTGCTGGCTCACCGGCTACCCTAACCCCACCTGCCAACTCTTCTGAAGTCTGGCAAGGTAATACCGCCACGATTTGGAACAGTTTACAACAAGCTTCTGCAGCTAAATTAAAAACCATGCAAAGCAATCTTGACGATCCGGTCAAACGTGCCTGGATACAACTTGCATTAATTAATAAACGCAATAGCACTAACACGCCACAACTGGTCCGTGAATTATTAGCTTGGCGCGAACAAAACCCTAACCATCCAGCCAACCAATTATTACCAGACAATAGCACATTAGATCGCCTACTCACCATGCCGCCACCAAGTAAAATTGCAGTTTTATTGCCGTTACAAGGATCTTATGGCTCTTCTGGCCAAGCAGTGCGTGAAGGATTTTTAAATGCTTATTATAAAAACATGTCAAAAGTCGGCAAACAAACAGTTAAATTTTACGATACCAGTACGACACAAGATATCGCTGCGTTGCACCAGCATGCCATGCTAGAAGGCGCTGATTTTGTCGTGGGACCGCTGACTAAAAGCAACGTACAACAATTAAGTCAAACTGGGCCGTTCACTTACCCTATTCTTGCCTTAAATTATACTGATACGCGTTCACTGCCGGCGAACTTTTATGAATATGGTTTATTACCTGAAGATGAAGTGACGCAAGTAGCAGACCGCGCTCGTCAACGCGGCTTATCACGCGCTATTATTATCGCGCCTCAATCCGCGTGGGGCAATCGTTTAGTCACAGCTTTCAGCAACCGTTGGCAAGCAGCGGGCGGCAAAATCCAACAAACTTGGTATTACACCAAACAAACTAATTTCAATGCGGAAATCGCTGGCCTATTAAATGTAAATCCCAATGCAGATAAAGATCTCATGAAGACCAATAATGATAAAACTGTCTTAGAACAACAACGCCGGCAAGACTTTGATGTCATCTTCTTATTCGCACAACCGCAAGAGGCACGCACTATCGTACCGCTATTACGCTATTATTATGCGAACAACGTCCCTATTTATGCCACATCAGCCGTGCAATCGAGTACCCATGCTAACAATGATGTAGATTTAAATGGCGTCACCGTTTGCGATATTCCTAATGCTGGCGGCGGCAATGATGGTATGTCATCGAATCGCTTATATGCGGTTGGACAAGATGCTTATTTACTTAGCCAAGCTTTAGAGCGTTTGATTATGCTGCCCAACTTTTCCATTTATGGAACCACTGGTGCATTAACACTGTCGCCTTCACACCAGATTCATCGGCGATTACCGTGTACAACCATACAAAATGGCGCGATGTAGAGCGCGCGGAGTGTACACCGCGCACCTGAGCACGCGAGGCTTCGCGGCAACAACGCCACAAATCCAATTGCGAGGGAGTATATATGTATGTCATTACGACAAGAACAAGGGTACCAGATAGAACAACAAGCGTGCCTATACTTACAGGCACGCGGCTTTAGCTTGCTAGAGAAAAATTACCATTGTTACTTTGGTGAAATAGATTTAATCATGCAAGATCAACAAGATATTGTATTTGTCGAAGTACGTAGTCGTACTAGTATAAGTTTTGGACATCCACTAGAAAGCATTACACCTAGTAAGATCAATAAGTTAGCTAAAACCGCCACCTATTTCTTGCAAAAAAAGCAATGGCTCTATAAAGTGAATAGCCGTTTTGATGTAGTTACCGCACAACTGAGTGCCGGCCAATGGCAGTTTGAATGGCTCAAAAATGCTTTTACAGTAGAAGGTTGGTGAGATGGAAAATATCATAGAACGCGTGCGATCAAACTTCACAGACAGTATTCAAACGAAAATTCATTCGGCAGATGCGATTTTAAATATTGTTGCCGAAGCCAGCGAAGAAATGGTGCAAGCGTTACTAGAAGGACATAAAATTATGAGTTGCGGCAACGGTGGTTCCGCTTGTGATGCTTTGCGTTTTAGTTCACAAATGGTTAATCGTTTCAGACATGAACGGCCCGCATTGCCAGCAATTGCATTGACCGCTGATATTGCGGCTTTAACTTCTATCGCTAACGACTATCACTTTAGTGATGTCTTTGCTAAGCAAGTGCGTGCACTTGGACAAGCAGGAGATGTATTATTGGCCATTACCACCAGTGGTGATTCCATTAATGTGGTGAATGCGATCAAAGCCGCGCATGATAAAGATATGAGTGTTATTGCTTTAACCGGCCGCGATGGTGGTAAAATTGTTGAGTATTTGCGTGAAAAAGATATAGAAATTCGCGTGCCAGCAGATGATACAGCACGCATTCAAGAAACCCATTTGCTGATTATCCATTGCTTATGCGACATTATTGATTTTAGATTGTTTAGTCAGGGAGAATAGTAACAAGGTAAAACTAATGATACACTCCCCTACAGAAAGGGAGAATAAAGAAACAAAACTAATGATACACTCCCCTCCCCCGCTTGCGGGGGAGGGGTAGGGGGAGAGGGTAAAACATCCGATGAACAATACTATTACAAAAATAACGGTTGCCAGTTTAATCAGCATGAGCTGCGCCATGTTACCAGGCTGTATATTTGTTGCCGGTGCTGCAGCAGGTGCTGCAACGATTGCGATTGTTTACGATCATCGCTCGATTGAAAGCAATTTAAAAGATAACCAAATTACTAATAAAATTGCTGAACGGATTAAAGCGGTGCCAGGATTACACCAAGACAGCCATATCGAAGTCACCGTTTTTAATCGTGTCGTACTCTTAACCGGAGAAACACTCAGCCAAGAAAAACGCCAGCAAGCAGAAGCCATTGCGCGCTCGGTTCCTGATGTTTCGCAAGTGTATAATCAAATCACCATCGAAGGGCCAACTTCTTCGCTAACTCGCACCAGTGATTCTTGGATCACCGCTAAAGCGAAAAGCCAAATGCTCGCCAACAAAGATTTAAAATCTAGCAGTATTAAAGTCATCACAGAAAATGGCACGGTTTATTTAATGGGTATTGTTACGCAAGATCAAGCTGAAATTGCCGTAGACATTGCACGAGAAATTGATGGTGTGCAAAAAGTAGTGAGAGTATTTCAGTATAAAAAGTGATTGCGGAAAACACTGCTTGTTTTGTAACCGTTCGCAGCTTGCCCTC
>DATAXC010000318.1:0-2151 GCA_036266895.1 Gammaproteobacteria bacterium | reverse complement strand
AGATATGCGGTTTTTTGGTTTTGAAGAAGAACTTAAATCGCAAAAAGAATGATCCCGTAAATCTACACCTATATCTTTAAACAGCAAATGGCCAGAAACACACAATGTTTCACATAGAACAAAGTAGTATTAAAAATCGTTACAGTGCAAAATTTGTTCACCCTGCAAACCTACACCAATTTTTACAGATTTAGTATTAAATTTATGGGGGGGGTTACATCTATTAATAATATAAATCATTATGTTACAGAACATTTTTTCCCTGGGAAAAAATTATTTCAACATAAGACTATACACAACAGCTGCCCGAATAAGTGCGCTTTGCACACCTTCGAATAAAGGATAGGCTATCCTAACTTTCACAAAAGCCTCTTTCATTATTTGAATAGTATCGGCATCCAAATAAAACGCTTCTACTTTTGATAGCTCTGCTTGGTTAATATCAATGCCGTGCTCTACATATTCAACAAAATCAGGCTGTTGTAAAAAAACATTAATAGCCTCTTTCAACCAACGGCTTTTGCCATAACAGCCATATCCCGAGTTAATTATAGCTATTTGCAGTTCATTTTTTAACCGTTGAGGAAATCGTACAGTTATCTTTTTTATTTTTCTTTTAAGATTCATTAAGCCATCTCTTCCGTACAACATTCTTTTTCTATTATTTTGAATAATTCTTTCATGGCTTTGGTAATCTCTTTTGGAGATGCCCAATCTATATTTTTAAACGCTAGACGATGCTTTACTAATCGCATATCAGCTAAAGCAATTTCAAATAATTGTTTTGCTACATTAGAATTATTGATTTTCCCCAGGTTGATAGATTTAGCGTGTTTAATTTTTGGTATGGCTTTATTTTTACTCGCAACCTCACGATAATTAGCAAGTGAAGTCACCTCATCTTTTGAAGATTGAATCCAAGAAATAATCTGCTGGCAAACCCCTTTGTCTTTTATGGAAACAAGTTCTTGGACAATTTTCAAATTATTCAATTTTCCAAGTTGTATTAATTGAATAATTTTTTCATCCGCTTTTAATAAGCAGAAGTAGCGATACGCTTGAGTACTTGAAATACCCAATAAGCGTTGTAAAATTTGCTCATTAAATTCATCTTGACTGGAGTGTTTATAGGCATCTGCAATTAAAATAAGATTATTAAGTTTTTCCCATAAGGATAAATCTTGTCGATTTATGTTTTCTACCCATTGGGTATAACGTAAATTGAATTCGTCTGGTTTTTGACTAATGCGTACAGGTACCATTTTTTGTCCTGCAAGCATCGCGGCCCAGTATCTTCTCTCTCCGGTAATGATGCGATAACCCAAATCATCTTTATAAACTTCGATTGCATTTTTAATACCAATTTTCTTAATGGATTCAGAAAGCTCATTCAATGCTTCGCGTTCTTTTAGCTTTTTATGATAATCATGGTCTGCTGTATTTAATCCATTTAATATTTCATCGCTAGAAATTGATAACTGGCGTGGATTTTTTGGATCCGGCTTAATTGCATCTAATGCCATCATATCGTAATGTAATTTACCTTGGTTTGTAGAAGCCGATTGAATTGTGCTGCGAATCCCGCTTGCCAATTCAGGGTTAATAGTAAAACGTTTCTTAGTTGACATTAGTATGCATCCTTTTTTCAATTTCATCACATGCTGATAATACTTCTTGTTTTGCAACATTTTTATCTGAATACATAAAAATAGAGGGTGGAACTGCCCCATCTGCATCAGCTTCAGCATAAATCAAACGTCTGCCAATTTTTGACTCCAGCAGATAATTTGGCATTTCCTGTTTTAGGCTGTCATAGTGATCTTTATGAATAATGCCTCGACGATCAAATGAGTTAGGAAGCACGCCAATAAGCCTTAAAGGATTGTTTTCAGAGCGACGAAGGGCTTCTGATTTCCATAAATGAATCATCCCATAAATACCTTCTATAGGCTGTGGTTCCATAATGGAGGGTATAAGCAGGTAGGTTGCAGCTCTAACGACACTGATCGTTACTGGCCCTTTTGAAGGTGGTGTATCGATAATGATTTTGTCGTAGCTGTTTTTAACATCATTTAAAGCTAAAAATTTAGATAATTGATCATATACCTTTTGCACCACTTCTTCACGGGTAACAGCTTCTGCAAGAAGTAA